>CBDUCC010000113.1:0-10405 GCA_965365555.1 uncultured Myxococcales bacterium
GTGATCACCACCGGCTACTGGCACCTGTTCGATGCCGAGGCCGAGACCGGCTTTCGGGTGGACTCTTCGACGATCGAAATCGCGCCGGAAGCCGACCGTTTCCCCGTGACCGAGACGCCGCAATGGGCCGCGTTCAGCCCGCACGGCTTTGGCTTCTATGGCCAGGATGGCGACACGATCGAAGTCTACGCCGCCAGCCACGCCAACGTGAATGGTGGCCGTGAAGCGATCGAAGTCTTTCGCATCGACACCTCCGGTGACATGCCGCGCTTCACCTGGATCGGTGCGATCTTGGCCGACGCAGATTTCTGGCCGGACGCGGCGGCCGTCCTGCCCGATGGTGGCGTCGTCGCCACCTCCACCGGCAACCCATTGCAGGATCCCGAAGAGGCGATGCAACTGGCCATGAAGGGGGCGCCAGTGGGCAACACCCGCGTCTGGTACAAGGACAGCGGCTGGACCGACGTGCCGGGGTCGGAATCGATCTCGACCCCCAACGGCATCGTCATCTCGCCGGACGGGAAGCAAATCTACGTGGCCGCGTCCACCGGGTTCTCAGTCGTCAAGATCGACCGCAGCGTCGAACCGCCGGCGGTGTCGTCGGTCGAGGTCGGCGGGATCCCCGACAACCTGCGCTGGTCGGCAGACGGAAAATCCATGCTGGCGGGCATCCACGTCGTCGACAATCCGCTCGACTTCCCGAAGATCCAGGCTGCGGCGGCCGAGGTCGGCGGAAACCAGATGACCGCGTTCAAGGTCACGCGCATCGATGCGGCTACGCTGGAAACCTCGGAGGTCATGCCGCCGGCAATCTACGGGGTGCTCGGAGCCGGCACCAGTGCCATCGAGGTCGGCAAGCGCATCTGGGTCGGCAGCACCAAGTCCGATCGCGTCGGTATCTTCGATCTCGAGTAGCGCTATCGGTCGCGAGACGGCATTTCACACCAAGCAAGCAAAGGTGAAGTCATGGCAGAGAAACAAAAGCCCGTCGCGATCAACCACGTCGGCCTTCATGCATCGGACCCCCAGCACTCGGTAACATGGTTTCAGGGCCTCTTCGGGTTTCCCGTTGTGGCCCGCCAAGGTCATACGGCGATCCTCAGAATCGGCGATGGGCCGCAGTACATGGCGGTCCACGGCAAACCCGACAAGAACCCTGGCTATACTCACTTCGGCTTTTCGATCGACGATTTCAACGCCGAGGAGCTCACGGCGAACCTGCGCGAGCTCGGGTTGACGCCGTCCCACTTCCCCGGCCCGATGCAGTTCACCGTCCGCAACCGCGGGAGCGAGCTTGGCGGCGCGCCCGAAGGGACGCCCGAGGTCTTCATCGGCGACCCCGATGGCATCATCGTGCAGGTTCAGGATACCAAGTACTGCGGCGGCTCGGGCCCACTTGGCGACGTGGGCTACGCGACTCCGGAGCCGGCTCCAACGGAAGGCATCATTCGCACGATCGAGTGCAACCACTGCACGTTGGGTGTCTCCGATGGAGCGAAATCGCTCGAGTTCTATCAGGAGATCTTCGATATGCCGGTCGACACCTACCAGGGACCGACGCCGATCCTGCGCGTTGGAAGCGGGAATGCATCACTGGTGTTGTTCGATCTGAACGTTCCCGAAGCCAAAGGAGTCAAGCCATGCATCGATCACGTCTGTTTCGCGGTCGAGAGCTTCGATGTGGACCGCATCGAAAAGGCGCTCGGTGAATATGGGTTGGAGGTTCTGGGCCAGGCCTTTCGTTCGACGGGTCCCCTGCAAACCTACTACACCGCGCGCATGCCCGACCGCGGAGGCGACCCGCACGGCACCAACGAGCTCTACTTCACCGATCCTGACGGCACCGTAGTGCAGCTGCAGGATGTCCGTTATGCCGGTGGTTGCGGAAGCCTGGGTGAGATTCGCGGAACAGGCGTCAAGCACCCCTTCGAGTCGATGGACGATGCGTGAACCCCGACAGACGAATAGGGTAAATGGAGGCAAGCGACATGGCTGATAGAACCGTGCTCTCTGAGGTTGCGAAGGAGTGGGAGAAGTCCGGCGACTACATGACCATCGACGGGCACCGTGTGTTCTATCACGATGTCGGCGAGGGCCCGGTCATCCTGCTGTTGCACGGCCACCCCTCGTCCAGCCACGACTGGAAGAAGGTCGTCGAGATCCTCGAGCCGAAAGCGCGCCTCATCAGTTTCGACCACGTCGGCTGGGGCCTGAGCGACAAACCCGAAGCCTTCAGCTACTCGCTCTTTCAACTCGCCGACATCGCCGAAAAGGTACTGAAGGAACGCGGCGTGACCGAAGCCCACGTCGTCAGCCACGACATCTCGACGAGCGTGCATACGGAGCTGATGGCGCGGCACCTCGAAGGCAGCCTCTCGTTCAAGATCCTGAGCTCGATGCTGACCAACGGCAGCATCCTGCAGTGGATCTCGAGCGAGCCGGATGAGCAGAACCTCGCCGCGCACAACGAGACTCTCTTCCAGGCCATGCGAGCGTTCAAAGAGAGTGGCCCGGGGCTGAAAGACGCACTCAACAACATGACGCTCGGAAACCTCAGCGACGAAAAGATCTCGCTGATGGCCGAGCTGCTCATGCGTGACCACGGGCTCGAGCGGCTCGCCGCGCAGTCGGTCTACATGCGCGAAAGATACATCCACGCCGACCGTTGGGTCGGTGCGATCGAGAAGTTCACGCCGCTCCGAATCGTCTGGGCGTCGGACGATCCGGTCGCCAATGTCGGCATCGGGCGCGAGCTGAGCGAGCGTGCGCCTCAGGCGGCCTATCACGAGATCAAGGGTATCGGACACTTTCCGAACGCCGAGGCGCCGGACGCGATCGCCGAGCAGATCCTTCTCGCCACGGGGCTGTGAGCCACAGCTCGAAGCACGGCGCGCTTGGCGTCTTTCTAGTTGTCGTCGCACTCAGCGCGCCTACGAGCGCGCAGTTCGCGCCCTCAGGCGGTGCGCTGCCGCACGCGCGAGAGTCGGCGGAGCTCTCCATAGTTCCCGAGGCCGAGGTGCCCGAGGAGCCCAAGCGTCAAATTGCCGGCTTTGAAAAAGGTAACTTCGACGGCTTCTACGTGCAGAGCCGCGACGGGGAGTTCAGACTCAACCTCGGAGCGTACACGCAGTTTCGGTACAACCTGCTTTGGCGGGAAACACCGCCCGTCGACGAGAGCGACTTCAACGCAGGTTTCACCGTCCCGCGCACGTTCTTCTTCTTCGAGGGTCGCTTCACTTCGGCCATCGAATATCACCTCCGGATCAACATCACGGAGGCGGGTGACTTCGCGATTCAGGTCGCGTATGCGGGATACAACTTCAAGGACTATCACCACCGTTCCCGCCACAATCATGGGGCCTGGAACTTGCGAGTGGGTCGGCAGTTCCTGGCTCTGACCCGTGAGGATTGGATGACCTCGCAGGATTCGCTGACGACCGAGGCCTCGGCTGTCGACCAAACTTTCGGACCGGGTTCCGTGGACGGCGTGCAGGCATTCTACGGGAGGGACCGTGGACGCCTCTGGTTTGCGCTCAGCAATGGTGTGGGCGGCGGCAACGAGAGCTTCCCGAACAACCTGACTTCCCAGGCGCTCATCTCGGCGCGCGGAGAAGTCCAGCTCCTTGGCGATGATTGGAACAACTACAACGATCTCGTAGGGCGTCGAGGTCATCCGTTCGGGATCTTGCTAGGGATTGGAAGTGGCTACGGGATTCGCGGGCCCAACGCACCCCCCGACGATCCGAAGCACTTCGGTCAGGTGACCGCGGACCTGACCTTGGCGGGCAATGGCTTTCAGGTGCTGACGTACGGAGTCTGGAACTGGGAGGCTGTGGGCACCGCGCAATCGACCTGGGGCTTCGTCGCGCAAGGCGGCTACTTCATTCTCGATCCGTGGCAGGTGTACGTCCGGTACGAGCTCGTCGATCCCGGTCGGATCCAGGGCCTGACCTCGTTCAACGCCCTCACGATCGGGTCGAGCCTTTTCCCATTCGACTGGACCAATCGCTACAAGCTGAGCGCCGAGGGGGGCCTTCTCTTCAGCGCGATCAACCAGACCTTGGTCGTGCCGACCGGTGTCCTCGGATGGGCTCCGGCAGACGAAGGGAATCAGTACTACCTACGCTTTCAGCTTCAGTTCGGGTTCTGACGTCGACTGGATGCTTGGCAAGATCTGCATATCGAAACGTGTCGCGACGTGTACGCCGGCGGTTTATCCCCGATCCATGCCGGATGACACGCCACAAGAATCGCGCCCGCACTCAGGTGTGAAGCTTGCAGCCCGCTGGCACGCCGTACCTCTGTCGGCGATGCTCGTCGCCACGGCGCTGTGGGCGAGCCCGACTCTCGCCGACGATGATCCGCCGGATGCATCGAAGAGCCTGCTTGCGGAAGGACGGTCCCCAGCGCCCCGCTGTGACGACCCCGACGCGGAACATCCCCACAACTATCAGCACGTGTGCAACACCAAGTCGGACAATGACCTCCGTGCGCCCCAACAAAGGACCGAGAGTGGCAAGTCGGCGCTCGCCTCCAAGCTCGCGAATCCGAGCGCACCAGTCTTCCAGCTCACCACCTTCATGGACGTCACGCAGCACGGAGGCTCTTTGCCGGGCGCGCATCGTGGGTCCTATACGTTGAACATCCAGCCCGTTCTGCCGATTGAGACGTATCATGGAAACCTTCTGTTCCGGCCGTTGGTTTCCGTCGATTTCGGTCAGCCATTCGTCACCGCGAGCGGGACCGTCGACACCGCCGTTCAGTTTGGAAACATCGCGCTCGACAGCGTGTTCGGAAAGACCTTCAAGAACGGTCTACTACTCATGGGTGGGGCCAACACGGTCTTTCCGACCGGCTCCAAACCGGAGCTCCGGGCCGACTGGGCTTTCGGCCCCGAGATCGTGATCGGGTACGCCTCGAGGAAAACCGGCAACGTGTGGGGCGCCATCGTGGGTTACTTCTGGAGCTTCCCGAGCAACGTTCAGTCGGTAGGCGGTCAGTACTTCTACGCGATCAACCTGGGTGGTGGCTGGCAAGTCGCCGCGCAGCCAACTTGGTCGTATGTTCGCGACATCAATCTGTTGCGTTTCCCACTCGGGGTGGGTATCTCGAAAGTGGGCGCCGTGGGGAAGAAGGATTTCCCGCTCAAGCTCGCAGCTCAGCTCTGGGGCTACACGCCTCCACCCGACGGGAGCGGTCCGGAATGGCAGATTCGCATCACGATCACCCCGATCTTCAATCGGCCCTGGCAGCAGCAGGGAGCAGGCACACTCCGCAATCGCCGAAACGGCGGCGGCTGAGAGTGCGCCACAGCGGTCGCCAGAGTATTGTGCCGTGGTGAGGAAGATTCTTTTGGCGTTCCCTGTAAGCGCCTCTGTGAGGTCCTATGCATGAGATCATCGGCCAGGCGCTCTCCGTCTTCTTCGGGCTGTTTGCGGTCATGAATCCCATTGCGAACACCCCGGTCTTCATTGCGCTGACGGCTCACGACAGTCCCGATGTCACCCGACGTGTGGCCCTCAAAGCACTCAGCCTCACGTTCGCGATCGTCGTGCTATTCTGCGTGCTCGGTCGAGTCATCTTCGAGCTCTTTGGAATCACGTTGCCCGCGTTTCGAATCACCGGCGGCTTTCTCGTCGTGCTGATCGGTTTTCACATGTTGCAGGGAGACTCCTCGAGCGTGCAGTCACCGAAAGACGGGGAGGGCAGCGACGCGGATTCAGCGCTCTCTGTCGCCGTGAGCCCGCTCGCAGTGCCGATTCTGGCCGGGCCCGGGACGATTGCCACGGCGATGAGCTTCGTCGCGACCGGAGGGCTCGTCGAAGTGGGAGTCACCGCTGGAGCGTTCTTCGTTCTCTGCGCGATCACGTTCTTCTGCTTCGTGCGCGGCGAACGCATGGTGAAGTTTCTCGGCCCGGGCGGCATGAGCGTGATCACACGGATGATGGGCCTGATTCTCGCCGTCATCGGCGTGCAGATGGCGATCGATGGGATCAAGGGCGCGTTTGCGTTGACGTGACCTCGAGCTCGGTGTGGCGGGCTCGAATTCCCGCGCATTCGTTGCGGTGAGCTGCTTGAAGTTGGTGGAGGCGGTGGGAATCAAACACGAGAAAAAGCACTTTCGGGAAACCGCTTTGCCAGTTGGCAAAATCGAACGCGAGACTACGCAGGGAAGGGTGGTCATGGGAGACGCGCCCAACGCCCAGACCTTGGGCAGCTTGGCCCGCAACGTTTTGTCGAGCTCCAGGCATGCAAAGTCGCGAGAGCTGGCGCGCGCCGGATTGCGGCTACAGGCCCGTTTAATTGAGCAATCGTGACCCGCTTCCCACCCTCGTTTCGTGGTTTGCTATTTGTAGATGTCCTTTCGGTGGCCAACCTTGAGGACGATCACGATCACCCGATCGTCGAAGACTTCGTAAACGACTCGACACTGCCCCACACGGATGCGGTATACGTCGTTGTAGCCTTGCAGCTTTCGGGCGCCGTGGGGCCGCGGTCTGTCAGCTAGGCTGCGAATCGCTTCGACCAGGCGGTTCCGGTCGCGTTTTGCGATTCGTCTGAGTTGCTTCTCCGCAGTCCGGGTGAGCTCGACGCTATAGGAGGCCATCGCGCTTCAGGTCGCGTAGGACGTCCTTGAGCGGGCGCGTCGGCTCAGTTCGGAGTCGCTTCACATCCTCAATATCCTCGATTTCTTCGAGACGATCCAAAAGCGCGGTCTCGATGAATCGATTCATCTTGAGGCCCTTAGCGCGGCAATATTCCTCGACCGCCTCTTTGACCCGGACGTCGATTCGCGCCGCGAGCTGTGCTTGGTCCTTAGACATGCTCACGTTTTAATGCAAACGCTAGCTTTTGCAAGCTTGCTATTCGTGGTGGAGGTGGGAATCGAACAGTTGGCTCTTCCCCCCGTTTCGACGATTCTCGAACGGTTTCGCGGACACGTATCGGCGGGAACACCTCCAAAGAACACGAACAAAACGAGTTACGGACGTTCCTATGACAACGTCACAAATCCCCGACGCGAACCGGGAGCTCACAGAGGTCGGTGCGATGTTCGCGGTGTTTCGTTCTTTGAAAAGCGATCCCAAAGGAACGTGATGTTCCTCCTTGGCAGCACGCGCTCCAGCTCGTTTGGCGATTCCTGCTCGAGGGGTATCCCATCTCTCGATTCGTGTTAGCTTCCGCCCCCAATGCGAAAGATGATCACGATTGCCGTCATCGCATGGTCAACTGCGGCAGCCGCGCAGGAGCCTCCAGCCCAACCCGACGAAACGCTCAGGGTCGACGAGGCGATCGCCCCTGAGCTCGCGGACGGGCGCGAGGAGCCCAAGCGAAAAGGCAGCGGCCAAAGTCGCGAATCGATGGCCGTCGATAGTACTGCGGCCCAGTGGTCGCTGCAGTGGGCTTATCAAGGAAACCCTCGCTACTACGGCTCGAGGCCGACCGGCGACCGTCGGTTCTTTCAGTTTCGTCTCGTGGCTCCGATACCCGCCCGAAAAGTCTCGATACTGCCTCGCCTAACCATTCGCGTTTCCGAATCAGCAGACGGCACATGGGGGCTCAGCCCCACCGACATCTTTGCACTCATCGTACCGGTGGAATGGCGCACCGGTCGCTTTGGAATCGGACCCGACATCGTCACGCCTGCGACCACCTCGAAGCTCGGACCGTCGGGCGCTCGGCAGTGGCAGTACGGCCTCGCCACCGCGCTCATCCAGCGTCTGGCAAACGATCGAGTGTTGATTGGGCTCCTACTGCAGCAGGTGTTTGGGCAAATCGATTCAAGCAGGCCGAATACAGTGTTCGCCAACGACTTGGTCATCAATCCGTTCCTCACGGTGCAGCTCGGAAAAGGAGCCTACATCCAAAACGGAGACATGCAGGCCCGCTACGACTGGCGGAACAAGGCGTTCTGGACTCCCATTCCGATTCGTGTCGGTTATGTTCTCATCAAGCCCAAGTACACGTTGAACTTCTACGGGGAGTACCAAACGTCGGTCTTCACGAAAGGTTGGGTGAAGCCAGCGATCAAGCACGCGTATCGCCTCAACATCTCGTTCCAGATCCCGGTCGGCCTTTAGTCGATGCGACGCGAGCGCTCCGCTCCGGAGCTACCCAATGCGAGGTTCTCGAGAGCAATCTCCGCCAAACGGGATCTCCAGGCCAGCGCCGGTAGGATCCACCGCTAGGGTGTATACCAAATGGGCGACGTGTACGCGCGCTCCTGAAGGGACATCGGGACTTTCGGATCCAATTCCACTCCGAAGCGCTTGGCGTCATACGCCGTCCACCGCGGTGTCGGAATCTCCAAAACGCGCAGGTAGTAGAACGCCCGCTGCTTCGGGTCGAAATCCGGATCAGTCCACACGGCGATGAGCTCGGGGTCACCGATGGTGTTAGTCCACGTCGCCTCCTTCGCGTTGACCGTGTTGCCGACAGGCGGGAGCTTGCCGTTCGCGTCGAGCTTGCGACGTTCTGCGTCGCCCCAGGCGATGTCGTAGACCTTCTCGTAGGTCTTGCCGCCCTTGCCGAGCCAGCCCTTGACGACCTGGATTCGATCGAGGTTCCCGCTCAGCGGATCTTTCAGCGCCGCGACGAGGAAACTCGGGGACTTCCCGCCAGGTGCGTTGGTCAGGCTGCCCCCCATCGGCACGCCCTTCGTGTAGCCGATCTCGGCCGGCAGACGGCTCAGCGCGTCCTTCTCCTCAAACTCCCAGCCACCCCAGAAGCGCACCAGAATGCGTGGTCCGGTCGTCGCATAGACCTCCTTGCGCCACATCGCGTCCCACAGAGCTTCGCGCGTGTTGTCGGTCGCCCATACGCCGGCGTAACCCGACGCCGACATCGCCCAGCCGTCGTACTGCCGCCCGGCGAACTTCGCCATTGGGTGATCCCAGCGCTCCGCCGACGGCTCGGTACCAGCGTGTTTGCCGATGTAGTTCTCTTCCTCGACGGCGGAAAGAGCCGTGTGCGTGTCGGTCGACCCAACCATGCCGAACTTGTATGGGTTCGTGCCAAGCTTCTCTTCCAACTTCAGACCATCGCGTAGCGCCCGGCGCGCATACTCGCGGCGAATCATGTCGTCCGTCTTGACGACGGTCAGGTTCAGATTGCCGATTGCCAGCGTCTCGAAGTCGGCGAACTCGTCTTCCGGCGACATCAAAGGGTGTGTCTCGCCGTCGCCCTTGATCTGCGTGACCTCATAGAGGGGCTCCCAACGGGCGCGATTTTTCGCATACCCCTTCTTCAGGCGCTTGCCGGTCGCGGGATTGACCTCGTACGGGAACATGACGCCGTTCGACATGTTGCCGTTGTGTGCGAGCGCCAGCACCTTGCCGCCGGTCGTTTTCTCGTAGCCCTCCATCCAGGCCCAGAGGTCTTCCGGGTTGAAGCTCTCTGCGGTCGTGTAAGGCACGACGCGGCGCGCGACATCGCCGTCGTCGCGGTACAGCACATTGCGGTGCAGGTTGATCCCGTCCTCGGTAGAGGTCCATTCGTAGCCGATCATCGCCGTAAACCTGCCCGGCTCGTTGAAACGCTCGGCAATGTCGATGTACTCGTCCCAGACGGTCTGTTGGAACTCGCGATCGAGCACGACCTCCGGCGTCGTCCCCTGCGAGAACGCGTTGATGACGTCCATCGTCGCCTTGAACGCGGACTCACCGCCCTCGTTGAACTGGTTGTACCACTCGCGGACCTGCGGGTCGGCAAGGAGTCGCGGGTTGCCCTTGCGGATCTCCTTCATCGCCCCCATGCCGTCCGAGTGGTCAGCGACGACGAGCCAGTCGAGCGGCCGACTCAGCTTCATCGGCACGCCGCTCGACGACTTGACCTCTTCGCCGCGTGCGAAGCGATACGCCTCCTCGGGGCCGATCCGCGCGCCGAAGCCGTTCGCATCGAGCGAGTTATCGGTATGCACGTGGGTGTCGCCCCAGTAGACGCGTGTCGGGAAGTTGCGGCCCGCATACGGCGAATAGCCTGGTTCCTTGACCGAGGCGCGGACGGAGTCCGAATCCCCCTGCGGCGACAGGCCGGGGAAGGTATCTTCGGCGCCGGCGTTCGGCGACCGGACAGCAAAAGCAACGACACCGAGCACGATAAACAGTGTGAGACGATATCGGGAGTAGGAAAGCAGCATGATTTGTCCTGTCGTGCGCATCTGGAGTGCGATTGTTGATTGTCAAACTACCACTCCATTGAAGAAGCTTTTTGATGTTGGTATCGATCAGGACGAAACATTCCCACGGACACAAACAGACGCAAACCAATATGAAAATGAAGAACTATTCGATCTTGCTATTCAGCACATTCTTGATTTCTGCTTGCCAAGCGAAGCAGGAAGCTTCGAAGGAAGAAGATCCGAGAATGGCTGGATTCAAAGGAAAAATTGCCAAGACCTTTGAGG
>CBDUCC010000114.1:0-10341 GCA_965365555.1 uncultured Myxococcales bacterium
TGTCTCCGGTTTCAGAAGAAACCCCGCAGCCGGGAAACGCGGGCAGAGTGGCGTTCGAGTCGTACATGGTCTCCCGCCTCTCCCCGCTCCGGCCCGGGAGCGCCGGTGAGTCGACCCCACGCCTCTCGCGCGCCGGAATCTCGCCGAAGTAGCGCTCGACCAGTTGCATCGCCTCTTCCGGATCGAAGTCGCCACTGATGCTCAGAACGGCATTGTTCGGCGCGTAGTACGTATCGAAGAACTGCTGCACCGCCTCGAGTGGGGCATCGATCAAGTCCTGCATGTCCCCGATCGTGGAGTGTGCGTACGGCCAATAATCCCCGTAGGCGAGCTCGTTGATCCGCAGCATGCTGGGGACGTACGGCTGATTGTCGATCCGTTGACGGCGCTCCTCCATGACCGTCTGCCGCTGGTTCTCGAAGTTGTCCTGCGTGATCGCCAGCGACCGCATTCGGTCGGCTTCGAGCCAGAGGCCCAGCGCGAGCTCGTTCGAGGGCAGCGTCTCGAAGTAGTTGGTGCGATCGTTGCTGGTCGTGCCATTCGCACTCCCACCCCGGTTGATGATCAGGCCGAAGTGCTCGCCCTTGCCGACGTTGGCCGAGCCCTGAAACATCATGTGCTCGAAGAGATGGGCGAAGCCCGACCGGCCTTTCACCTCGTTGCGCGAACCGACGTCGTAGTAGACCGAGACGGCAACCGTCGGGACGGTGTCGTCCTGGCTCATCACGACCCGGAGACCGTTGTTCAGGGTTGCTCGCGTGACCTCGACGTTCGACAGCGCCGTCGCGCTCGGTTCGCCTTCGGCTCGCCCCGTATCCGCCCAAGTGGCAACGGCGACGAGTGCACCCAGCACTACTCCCAACAAAACTCGGCTCATCAGACTCCTATCAACACGCCAACCGTGTCCAAGCTTCCATGGGGCGCTACCACATCCGCTTCAAGCGGAAAAGCGGGGTTGACGCGCCCATCGCGTTTGCGACACTGCCACACCCCGATGACCGCAGCTGTTCTCTCGATCGGCACGGAGCTCACCCGTGGTGAGCTCGTGAATTCGAATGCCGCATGGCTTGGTGACGAGCTCACCCGGCTCGGCTTCGAGGTCACCGAGCACGTCACGGTCGACGACGATCTGGACCGAATCGTGACGGTGATTCGGCGGTTTTCGGAGACCCATCAGGTCGTGATCACGACAGGGGGTCTAGGACCGACCTCCGACGACCTCACCACCGAGGCCGCCGCACGAGCCGCCGGCGTGGGCCTGGTTCGCGACCCGGGCGTCGTCGAGGGCATCCGCCAGAAGTTCGAGGCCTTTGGCCGCGTCATGCCGGAGTCGAACGCAAAGCAGGGTGACTTCCCGCAGGGCGCCACGATACTGCCGAACGCGATGGGGACCGCGCCAGGATTCGCGATGACGCTGGGCCGAGCGCGGTTCTTCTTCGTGCCAGGCGTCCCCCGCGAGATGAAGCACATCTACTCGGATTCGATTCTTGGGGAGATCGCGCCGCTCGCGGAGCGCCGCTCACACCAGGTTCACATTCGGACCTTCGGCATGACCGAGTCCGGTGTGGCGCAGGCGCTTGGGGGGCTCGAAGCCACGCATCCTGGGCTCACCCTCGGATACCGCGCCCATTTTCCGGAGATCGAGGTGAAGGTTCACGTCCGTGCGTCCTCCGCGCAGGAGGCGGAGCGGCGCGCCGAGGCGATCGCTGACGAAGCACGGCGGACTCTCGGAAACGCGGTCTTCGGTGGCCGCGACGATTCGTTTGCCGAGGTCGTCGCCAAGTCGCTCCGCGATAGGGGCATGACGCTTGCCGTCGCCGAATCCTGCACCGGAGGTCGGGTGGGCGAGATGCTGACCCGGATTCCGGGCGCATCCGACGTGCTGCTCCTCGATGCTGTCGTCTATGCGAATCGCGCCAAGGAGGCCGTCCTCGGCGTGAGCCAGGAGATCCTTCGCGCGCACGGGGCCGTCAGCTCGGAGACGGCGGCTGCCATGGCGGAAGGCGCGCTGCGGGTGGCTGACGCCGACCTCGCGGTGTCGATCACTGGAGTTGCTGGACCCGGAGGCGGCACGGAGGACAAGCCGGTGGGCACCGTCTGGTTTGGGCTCGCCCAGAAGGGAGAGCCCCCACGCACCTTTCGCCGAAAGCTCCCCTGGGGACGCGACCGCGTTCAGACCTTGTCCGCGTACATCGCGCTCGAGCTCGTCCGGCGGGCAGCGCTCGGCCGCGACTTCGACCTCGGCGACCGCTAAGCCGGCTCGGTTTGGCCTTTGCTCCCGGTCGAGCCCCATCACCCCTTATCGCGTGGGCCTGGCCGGGTTAGGGTACGGCCTTACGAGCACGAGGGGGGCTCCGGCGGACGCTCCACCGACCGCGAACTTGACTAGCACAGGGATGCCGACTAGACGGGTGTTCAGGTAATTCACCGAAAAGGAATCCGCGCCATGGCCGACTCGAACCGCGAAAAAGCCCTCCAATTAGCCCTCGGAAGCATTGAAAAAGCCTATGGAAAGGGCTCGATCATGCGTCTTGGCGACGCCGACGCGAAGGTCCAGGTCCCGGTAATTTCGAGCGGGGCGATCTCCCTCGATCTGGCGCTGGGCACCGGGGGCTATCCGCGCGGCCGCATCGTGGAGATCTACGGCCCGGAATCGAGTGGAAAGACGACTCTCACCCTCCATGCGATCGCCGAGTGCCAAAAACAGGGAGGGATCGCTGCCTTCATCGACGCCGAGCATGCCTTGGATCCGAACTACGCGAAGAAACTCGGTGTCAATGTCGACGAGCTTCTGGTGAGTCAGCCCGATCACGGAGAGCAGGCTCTGGAGATCGCCGATACACTCGTGCGCTCCGGTGCAGTCGACGTGATCGTGATCGACTCGGTGGCCGCCCTGGTGCCGCGGGCCGAGATCGAAGGCGAGATGGGCGACAGCCACGTCGGTCTGCAAGCGCGACTGATGAGCCAGGCGCTCCGAAAGCTCACCGGGAACCTGCAGAAGAGCAATACGACCCTGTTCTTCATCAACCAAATCCGAATGAAGATCGGCGTGATGTTCGGCAGTCCCGAGACGACCAGCGGCGGCAATGCACTGAAGTTCTATGCCTCGCAGCGTCTCGACATCCGGCGCATCGGCACGATCAAGGTGGGCGATGCGGCGGTCGGCAACCGCTGCCGAGTCAAAGTGGTCAAGAACAAGCTGGCTCCGCCGTTTCGGCTCTGCGAGTTCGACATCCTGTTCGGCAAGGGAATCAGTCGTACGGGCGACGTCCTCGATCTCGGTGTGGAGGCGGGCATCATCCAGAAGTCGGGCGCTTGGTATAGCTATGGCGAGGAGCGTGTAGGTCAGGGGCGCGACAACGCGCGCACCTTCCTCGAGGAGCATCCGGACATCCTCTCCGCCGTCGAGCGCAAACTCTTGCAGCAACATGGTCTCATCGAGCAGGACCCCGCCGAAGCCCCTTCCTCGGCCGAGGTCAGCCCTCCGCCCGCGAAGCCGGCCTCCGGGAAGCGCGCGCGACCGAACTGAGCGTCTCCGGCGCTCTTTCGAAAAGCCGGCTTTGTCAACCTTAAAATCGCCTCTCAAAACGATTCCAACTTCTCGGAATCACAAGGTTTTAGCGCTCCATGAGCGTTGACTCGAGCCGCCGATTTTGCTATACATCAAGGGTGCATGCAGTGGATTGCACGCCCGTTGACGATTGGAATCCCGCCCGATGCTTCCGGTGCGGGTTTTCGTCGTTTCTGACCCGAAGGAGACCTGCCTCATGAGCTTCAATGTAGGCGACAAAGCGGTACACCCAGCCCACGGTGTCGCCGAAATTACGCAGATCGAGGAGCGCCTCATCGGCTCCGACAAGATCGATTTTTACATCTTGAAGCTAGTGAACGGGAAGGCGGGCACGATCCGCGTTGCCATGAATGCGGTCGATCGGGTCGGGCTGCGTCAGGTCATGTCCCGCAGAGCGGCCAAGACCGTGCTCGAAGAGCTTGCCAAGGATGAGATGGCGGTCACCTCGCAACCCTGGAACCGACGCTACCGCGAGTACACCGAAATGCTCAAGAGCGGCTCGCCGATTCAGGTGGCCAAGGTGCTCCGGGATCTCGCGAAGGTCCGCGCGGACAAGGGCGAGCTGAGCTATGGTGAAAAGAAGCTGATGGAGCAGGCCCGAAAGCTCCTGATCACCGAGCTGGCCGTGGCGCGCCGGGTCCGCGAAGAGACGGTCGAACGCGACATCGACAAGATCTTGAACTAGTCAGGAGCGCGAGGCCTTCTCGTCGTGGCCGGAGACCCCGAAACGGCGCGAGAGCTCGGCGAGCAAGGCGCGTAGGGGGACCCTACGCAGGACGAGGCCCACGAGCAGGTGGTAGGCGAGGTCGCCCGCCTCGGAGGCGACACGTTCGTCGGACTCGCCGATCAGGGCCTGTCCGAGCTCGGCAGCCTCTTCCCGGAGCTTTTCGTCTAGCTTGGGCGCACCTTTGTCGAGCAACGACTTGGTGTAGCTCTCGTCCCCGTCGGAGCTCCGGCGTGCCTCGAGAGTGCGCTCGAGCCTTAGGAGGGTTGGAGCGGCCTCCCCCGGCGCGTCGATCAGGCTTCCGTCGTTCCCCAGCCTCCGAAAGAAGCAGGTTTCCGCGCCGGTGTGGCAGGAAGGGCCGGCCGGATCGACGAGGTAGATCAACGTGTCCTCATCGCAGTCGACCCAGATGCTGCGGACCTCGAGGGTGTTTCCGCTCGTCTCGCCCTTGAGCCAGAGCTCGCCGCGAGACCGGCTGAAGAAGTGTGCTCGTCGGGTCTCCAAGGTCTTTTCGATCGCCCTCCGATCGGCCCAGGCCACCATGCGAATCTCGCCGCTTTCGGCGTCCTGCGCGATGACGGGAACCAGGCCTTGCTCATTGTAGCGGAGCGATGAGAGGGACATCACGGCTGGGACTCTAGCATCGGAGCGAGCGACAGCGAGGCCGGGCTCGAAGGCGAGGGGGCCGCCGTTCAGTGTCGGAGGCCCATGAGCGCATCCACGGTATCGCGGAGCCCTGTGGGGTCGGATGCGCGTACGAGGGCGGACGCGCCCGCGCGCAGGGCGGCGCTGCGGTCGACCTCGTCATCGGTCAGCAGCACGGCGCGGATGTGTTTCGTGCTCTCCTCCGACTTCAGCGCCTCGATGATCTCCGGCCCGGTGAGCGCACCGAGGTGCGACGGGAGCACCACCGCGTCGGGAGGGTTCTCCCCGATGTGCAGCAGAGCGCTCACTGGATTGTCATACTCCACGAGCTCGAAGTCCTCCCGCAGGGCGTCCCGGACCTGGGCTCCGCCGTCGAGGCCATCGCTGAGCAGGGCGACGCGCGGCCGCCCTGCGTCGAGCTCGTCGGGAATCGGATAGCCGTATTTCCTGAGGAAATCGAGCACGTGGGGGCGCCGAA
Organism: uncultured Myxococcales bacterium; assembly: GCA_965365555.1. Lineage (GTDB taxonomy): Bacteria > Myxococcota_A > Polyangia > Polyangiales > Houyiibacteriaceae > SG8-38. Next base: position 5,419 of record CBDUCC010000114.1, read on the forward strand.
AGCGAAGATGGCGTCCCGGCGTACGGAAGTGCGGGATCTGACCCCGGTCCGCCCAGTTGTGGATCGTCTTCAGATCGACCTGGCAGAAGCGGGCGATCTGCGACGCGGTGAAGAGGTCCCGGGGTTTTCGGAGGCTCGCAACCACCCTCACTGGGTAGCCGTTTGGCTTTAACCCTTACAAACGAGAACGGGAGAAAACCGGAAAAACTGTGCTGCAGCGAACAGGCTAGGGCGCGTCGCGCCAGGCGCCATGGTCGAAGATCATGCGGGTCGCGCCGGGCAGCACAGGCTCGTTTTCGGGGTGCTCCGCGTCTCCCGGGAGAGCGAGGAACCAGGTTCCCTCGCCCGTGACGATCCTCGGACGAACCAGCGGCGGTGTCCGAGAGCGGGCGTCTCGCATCACGGCGCCGCTGTCCTCGAACTCGGCTAGCCAACGCAGGGTGCGTACCGTCGGCGGCGCGAGCTTGATCCGGCCCGAAAGCATTCCGTCGAGCGCCTCGGAGGGACGAAGCCAGACCGCGGAGGTCGTCTCGCTTCCGTCGTGCGATGCCTCTTGGTCTTCCGGCATCCGCGCGATGTAAAAGCGCGTGTCGAAGCGTCGGCTCTCCATCTTCGGGGTGACCCACCGCGCGTAGGGGACGAGCGCGCTTGCATCGATCCGCATCTGAACTTCCTTCGCGAGGGCCATGAAGCCCTCGCCCTCGTGAAGGCGGCTGCGAGCGTTCACGAGGTCGGCGGCGTTGGAGGCTCGTGCCAAGAGCACGCCGGCCTCTTCGAAGGTCTCGCGAATGCCTGCGATCAGGAGCGCGAGTCCGCCACCCTCGTCGCGCTCACCGAGGGCCCTCGTGACCGCCTCGGCGGTTTGGTCGACGTGATCCAACCAACCCATGGACCGGTCTTCCGCGTCGACCTTGCCGCCGGGAAAGACGTGTGCCCCACCCATAAAACCGCTCTGCTGGTGACGGCAAAGCATGAACGTCTCGATACCCGCATCGGTATCGCGCAGGACGATGACCGTCGATGCATCTTTGATGGGCTCGTTGGCCGATCCGTCGCTCATGATTCGCGAGAAACGAGCACGTGCGTCGTCGAGACGCCGATCGCATTGGCGATGCGTGCGAGGGTCTCGAGCGAGGGCGTGTGGCGTCCCGCTTCGACGCGCGCGATGTTCGGTCGATGAATTCCAGTGCGCCGTGCCAGCTCGGCTTGGGTGAGACCCGCTGCCAAACGTAGCTCCCGAAGGCGTGCGCCGAGCTTCTCTCCGTCGATGGCGATGTCGCCGTGCCCATTGCTCATGTCGGACGCTTGGGCCGCCGCCACCGTGAGTTGGGACGTGACGCCGCTCTTGAACAGAAGCGTCGCTTTCGTGGCGGTAGGATCGATGCTGATGCTGACGATCGCGGAGCCGTCGTCGTTGGCGTCGATTGGGCGTCGGTGAAGCGAGGCATCCCCGTTGCCAAGAAGCGCCAAGATCTCGTCTCCTACCGGTGACACGGTCACGAACTCGAAACGAAGGCGACGGCGAGCGTCCGCGCGGCGAGGAATCGCGGCGGCCACCTGGATGACTTCCCGTTCGGTGCTCGCCACCAGTCCGTGGCAAAGCTCGGTCACGATGTCTTCGAGAGCGTCGCGATCGCGGTCGACATGCGCGATTGGAACTGCGCCGGAGGCCCGGATGAAGCCGAGTGTCGCGAGCAACTCGTCGGAGTCGAGTTGCGCGCCGTCGACGTCGACCACCACGGCAGTCGCACCGTTCACTGCACTCGCTAGCTCGGTCGGTGCAGCGACTGTCGTGTCGATGTCGTGCTTCGTGAGAGCCTGCTCCCACAGCTGTGCGAACTCCTCTCGCTCCGTCAACACTGTCACGCTGAGTGCCATCATTCCTCCGACTGCGGGAGCGATGAGGTTTACACTCCTGCGTGCCGAACCACAACCGTGTATCATCGCAAAAAGTGCGGTGCGGAATTTGTCGATCGCTCGCCTGCACCTGCCACGGTTGACACCTGAGTGTCGCTTTGCTACCCACCAGCGCCTTCCTACCGGGGTGGCTCTTTCTCTGGACTGAAGGGAACCACCGATGTTCAAATCGACTTGTGTTTTCTCCGGCAACTCCAATCCGGCGCTCGCCGAGAAGATTGCTAGCTATTTGGAGCTTCCGGTGGGTCGAGCGCGCGTTTCGCGTTTCTCCGACGGCGAGGTGTTCGCCGAGATTCGAGAGAACGTCCGCGGTGTCGATGTCTACGTGATTCAGCCGACTTGCAGTCCGGTCAACGATAGCTTGATGGAATTGCTCGTCATGATCGACGCACTCAAGCGAGCGTCGGCAGGGTCGATCACCGCGGTCATCCCTTATTACGGATATGCTCGCCAAGACCGCAAAGCCGCGCCGCGCACTCCGATCACCGCCAAGCTCGTGGCCGACCTTCTGACCGCCTCGGGTGTGAGCCGGATCGTCGCCATGGATCTCCACGCTGCCCAGATTCAGGGCTTCTTCAATCTACCCTTCGACCATCTCTACGCGCTGCCCGTGTTCCTCGAGCACCTTCGTCCGCGTTTCCGGGAGCCCGCGGTATTCGTTTCACCCGATGCCGGGGGCGTGGAGCGAACCCGCGCCTACGCCAAGAGGCTCGGCGCGGACCTGGCGATCATCGACAAGCGCCGAGAGGCGAAAAACGTGAGCGAAGTCATGAACGTCATCGGCGATGTCGAAGGCCGGGACTGCGTGATTTTGGACGACATGATCGACACGGCGGGGACGATGGCCAATGCCGCCCGCGCCCTCAAGGAAAAGGGCGCCAAGAGGGTCATGGCGGCGGCGACCCATCCCGTCTTGTCCGGCCCGGCCATCGAGCGGATCGTCGATTCGCCTCTGGAAGAGGTGATTGTGACGGACTCGATACCCCTTACGGCGGAAGCCGAGGCGACCGGGCGCTTTCGCGTGCTTTCGGTCGCGAGTTTGCTAGGAGAGGCCATCAAACGCATTCACCACAGCGACTCGGTGAGCTCGCTGTTCGTATAAATGGAGCAATAGAGAATGGAAACGACGACGTTGCAGGCTGAGGTCCGCGATAGCCGCGGAAAGGGGCCAGCGCGTCGGCTGCGTGCTCAAGGAAAGTTGCCTGGTGTCTTTTACGGCGCCGGTGTCGAGCCCACGCCGCTGACCCTGTCCCCCAAAGAGTTGACGAAGGCGCTTCGAGGCGAGAGAGGTCGGAACGTGGTGTTCAAGCTGTCGATCGGCGGCAAGGACGAGCTCGCGATGGTGAAAGACGTCACCACCGACCCCGTATCGCAGGAGCTTCTTCACGTGGATCTGTATCGTGTCTTCGAGGAGAAAGAGCTCGAGGTCGATGTGCCGTTCCACACCCACGGCAGGGCTCAGGGCGTAGTCATGGGCGGTATCCTCAACGTGACGCGGCGCACGCTGCCGCTTCGCACGACGCCAGCCAACATCCCGGTGTCGATCGATGTGGACGTCACCCCGCTGAACCTCAAAGACACGATCTCGGTCGAGCAGGTCGAGCTGCCCGAAGGTGTCGTGTGCACCCTCTCCCCGAAGTTGACCTTGGTGATCATCCTCGAGCCTCGAAAAGCCGTCGCGTCCGCTGCCGGTGAGGAAGCCGGGGGCGAGGAACCCGCCGAAGGCGACGCTGCCAAGACCGAAGGCTGAGCACCCCGCGCGCCGTGAGCACGCATCTCATCGCCGGCCTCGGGAATCCGGGGCCCAAATACGCCTTTCATCGTCACAACGTCGGCTTCCTGGCCGTCGATGCGATGGCGGACCGCTGGGGGGCGCCCTCGTTTCGCGAGAAGTTCAAAGGTGAGTTCACCAAGCTCAGCATCGCGGGCGAGGAGGTCGTGCTTCTCAAGCCGATGACGTACATGAATCTCAGCGGCGAATCGGTGCAGGCCGCGATGCACTTCTTCAAGGTGCCGCTCGACCGGGTGCTCTGCGTTCATGACGAGCTCGATCTGGAGTTTGGTGTGGTTCGGTTGAAGGCCGGCGGGGGCACGGCCGGGCACAACGGACTCCGCTCGATCGTGCAGCACTGCGGGGCCCCGGACTTCGTCCGCTGCCGCATCGGGATTGGACGTCCGGCACGGGGCCGCCCGGAGCAGTGGGTTCTCAGTGATTTCAACAGTTTGGAGCAGGCTGAGCTGCCCGACGTCCTGACGCTTGCAGGTGAGATGGTGCAGAGCAGTGTCCGGGATGGTGTTCGGCAGGCGATGAACCGGCATCACGGACGCTCCTGAGCACTGGCGCCTCTGTGAAGATCAGCTACATCCGCCCCTTCCTCGCTCCAGCGCCCGGCTGGGGCCGACCAGACCAGGAGGAGACATGACGAGTACAGCGGCCGCACCGGCGAAGAAGCTGGCGCGCGAATATGAAACGATTTACATCCTTCGACCCGACGTCGACAACGACGTGGCGGAGAAAGTGGTCGAGCGAGCGAAGGACGTCATCTCGCGTCTCGACGGCACACTCACCAAGCTCGACAATTGGGGCAAGCGCAAGCTCGCGTATCCGATTCAGAAGAACAGTCGAGGCATCTTCGTCTACCTGAAGTACGTTGGTTTCAGTGACCTCGTCGCGGAGCTCGAACGCAACCTTCGCCTCGTCGACCAGGTGATGCGGTTCCAGACCGTGCTTCTCGAAGAGGACGTGGATCCGGCGGCGGTCGCCGTCGATCCGGAGGAGCTGCAGTACCTCCACGTCGAGGAAGAGGAAGAGGCCGAGGATGCCGAGCTCGAGCGCGCACGGAGCCTCGGCATGGCACCGCGGGCACCGCGCGAAGAGGCGCCGAGCCTGGAAGCCCCCGCACCCGAAGCCGCGGCCGATGCGACGGCGAGCGCCGGCGAGGACGGCGAGAAAACGGCAGAGGCGGGTTCCGAACCGGCCGTCGCAACCGAAGAGCCGACCGCCGG
>CBDUCC010000115.1:0-10268 GCA_965365555.1 uncultured Myxococcales bacterium
CGGCTCCTTCGGGAGCCGCGGCTAAGCAGCTCCACCGCGACACGGTGGCGGAAGCACCGTCTGTCTGACCGGCGATGACGCCGTCTCGGAGACTCCTCGGTAGTCCGCACGAATCCCAGCTAGGGCCGGTCCCGATTCCCCGGGTCCGGCCCTAGATCTGTCTCACCAATGCGAACATCAGCTTCTTCGATGCTCACGATGCTCCTCGTTGCGGCTCTGGGCTGCGCTTCGAGCACGGTGAGCGAGCAGGACACCGACCTACCTCAAGCACCTGGCGAGCCAGGCGGAGGCGGCCACGGCGGAGGTCCCGTACCGCCCCCGGAAGCGACCGTTCCGATCCCATGCGACGAAGGCTTCGACTTCGAGGATGAGTGCGGGGCCATCGAGTTCTCGGACTTCGGGGGCGGGCAGGCTGAGGTCATCGACAACCCCGATCCCACAGGGCCCAATACGACACCGAAAGTGGTTCGGATGCGGAAGCTCTCGGGCGAGGTGTTCGGTGGCAGCACCTTCGAGCTGGCGGAGCCCATCGATTGGAGTGCCGGTACGGCGTTCACGATGAGGGTGTGGTCTCCGCGTCCGGTCGACGTGCTTTTCAAATTCGAGGGGCTCGAGCAAGAGCGTTCCGCGATTCATTCCGGTGGCGGCACCTGGGAAGAGACCTGCGTCGACTTCGTGGGCAGCACTGGCGGCTCCGAGGCCACTGGGATCACGGTCATCTTCGAGCTCGGTATCGAGGGGGACGCAGGCAACGATCCCGAGAACTGGACCTTTTACTTCGATGGGATCCAGCAGACCGGCAGCTGCGAACGCGAGCCAGTCGAGTACGAGCTCGTATTCGAAGACCAGTTCGACTCAGGTACTCGCCCGTCTTCGGCCACGTGGAACTTCGAGACCGGCTACGGCCCCTTTGATGATGGCTGGGGCAACAACGAGTGGCAGCTCTATACCGGCTCTACGGAGAACGTGCGCCTCGAGGATGGAAACCTGGTCATCTCCGTACAATGTCCGGAGCCCCCATGCCTCAGCCGCGACGGCTCGATCACGTCCGCGCGCATCACCACGCTCGGGAAGTTCGAGTTCCGGTACGGTCGAGTCGAAGCGCGCATCAAACCCCCCGTGGGCCGCGGCGCATGGCCTGCATTCTGGGCTCTCGGCGCCAACTTCCCCGAGATCGGGTGGCCTCGTTCGGGCGAGATCGACTTCATGGAGGTGCACACCGTGCTCTCCAATGACCGAACCACGCACTTCACCCTCCATTGGTGCGACGAGCGAAGGCAGGCCCCCGAGCCCTGTTCGTTCCCCGAAGGATGGGTGTACAATACTCAGTTCCGAACCGGTGCAACATCACTCGGAGATGCGTTCCATATCTTCGAGGCCGAGTGGGACGAAACGGGGATCGTGGGCAAGATCGACGGCGTCGTCTACTACACGAAAGCGATCAACCCGGCCACGATGGAGGAGTTCCAGAGAGACTTCTTCCTCATTTTGAACGTGGCGATGGGGGGAACGCTCGGTAGCAACAACCAGCCCCCGACTGGCGCAGAGACCTATCCTCAGACGATGCTCGTCGACTACGTTCGAGTCTACCGACGGGTCGAGTAACGAGGGATAGCCACTCGCTCGACTCAGCCGCGAACGAGCTCGGTCTCCAGATCTTCGAGGCTTTTGCCCTTGGTTTCGGGCAAGATGCGCAGGACGACGACGAGCCCAACGATCGCGAACAGGCCATAGAGGAGAAAGGTGACGCTGTTTCCGAGCGTCTCGAGCTCCCAAGGAAAGACGAGCTGAACCAAGAAGCTCACGGTCGAGTTGACGAGGCCGACGAAGGATATGGCGAGCCCACGAATCCGATTTGGAAACAGCTCGGAGAAGAGGACCCACATCACGGGGCCTAGAGAAACTGCGAAGCTCGCAACGAAGCCGAGGATCCCGACGAGGATGATTGCCGCGTCGATGTCGACCGCGGCGCTGATCAGGCTCGTCTGATGAGTCCGGAATCCTTCGGCTCCGAGTGCATCGACCGCGGCTCTCCGAAAAGCGAGATCGCTGTCGTATTCGCGACCAATCAGGGGTTGCAGAGAGGCCGCATCGGCTCCCTGTGGCAGCGAGGCGATCCCCTCCGCGGTCAGGGTGTAGGTCGCGGCTCCGAAACCGTACGATAGAAGCAACATGCAGAACCCGATGCCTACGAGTCCCACGGCAAGGAGTGGTCGACGGCCGAACCGGTCGATGAAGAGGATGGCAACGACCGTGAACACCAGGTTCACCAAGCCGACCAACACGGCCTGCATGAACGACGCGTCCGTGCCGATGCCGGACTGCTCGAATATCATGGGTGCGTAGAAAAAGACCGAGTTGATACCCGTGATCTGCTGCAGGATCGCGACCGAGAGGCCGATCATGATCACGAGTCTCATCGCGGGTTGGAAGAGCTCGCGCACGGTCGCTCGTTCGCGGATGCGATCCTCCTGCAAGGACGCCTTGAGAGCGAACATGTCGTCCTCCGCGCGATCGCTGTTGGTCACCTGAGCGAACACGCGTTGCGCATCGTCGTACCTTCCTTTCATCGCGAGCCAGCGAGGGCTCTCCGGTACCGCAAACAACGCGACGAAGTAGAAGACGGCGGGCACGGCCTCGACACCAAGCATCCATCGCCAGTTCCACTCACCGAGTCGGACGGTCTGCGCCCATTCGAGCTCCGAGTGTCCGAGTCGAAGAATGAGATAATTGGTGAAGAAGGCCGCGGAGATGCCGAGCACGATGTTGAGTTGGTTGAAGGAGACGAGTCGGCCACGCATCTCGGAGGGCGCGATTTCTGCGATGTACATCGGCGCGATGATCAGGGCAGCGCCGACGCCGAAGCCACCGAGCATGCGTGCGGCTACCAGTGCGACGAAGTTGGGCGCGACCGCAGACGCGAGGGCTGACACCGCGAACATCACGGCCGCGATACTCAAGACCGGTCTCCTGCCGACGCGATCGCTGAGCGGTCCGGACAGCATCATGGCCAAGGTGGCCGTCAACGTCAGCGACGCGACCGACCAGCCGAGCTCGATCTTGGTCAGATTGAACTCCGGCTCGATGAACGTGACGACCCCGGAGATCACCGAGGCATCGAAGCCCATCAGGAAGCCTCCGAGCGCGACGGTGAGCGCGACTCTGATCGCGTAACGCATTCCTCAGTTCATCTCGAGTATCGCTGCGCGAGGATACGCGCTTGGGCCAGCATACCTGGAACCCTCCAGAACCGAGAACGATCGACGGAAGCCTCGGGTACCGCACTGGAGCGAGCTGGATGGTCCGCGCTGGCGCTCGTTCTCCGGCTGCGGTACTTTCGTCCAGACGCTCCAGAGCCAGAGGTGGATGCCGAGGTGGTGGAGCATGGCCCGGGCCGAGGTGAATGGATTTTGTCTAGAGCGACTGACCAAGAGTTTCAGGTGGCCTCGCGGTCGAGCGCCGCCACACCGCTTCGGCGCTCGGGGTACAAGGTGCCCGGGTTTCCGGGGCTACTGGGCACGGACTTCTCGCACATGTCGCGGGCCGATAAGGTCGAGCTGTTCTGGAGGATTCTGCGACACAAAGTCCACGGCCTCTCGTTCAGTCCCTATGTGGATGGGCAGTCTCCGGGGACTGAGATCGGCGAGCGCCAGATCCGTGAGCGGCTGAGTATCATTGAGCCCTATACACACTGGATCCGAACTTTTTCGTGCAGAGAGGGCCATCAGGAGACGGCCCGAATCGCTCGGGAAAGCGGCCTCAAGACCATGGTCGGGGTCGGAGTTTCCGAGGACCTCGAGCTCAACGAAGTCGAGCTGCGCAACGGTATCGAGGTCGCGCAGGCCGGGTACGCGGACATCCTTGCCATCGGCAACGAGGTCATGCTGCGCGAGGATCTGAGCGAGGATCAACTGATCGACTACCTCGAACGTGCCAAGGCTGCGATGCCCGGGGTTCCCGTGAGCACCGTCGATGCCTACTTCCTGTTCGAGAACCATCCGCGCGTGGCGGCGGCGTGCGACATCCTGTTGGTGAACTGCTATCCGTTCTGGGAGAGCTGCCCCGCCGAGTACGCGTTCTTGTACATGAAAGACATGTATCGACGCGCGCAGAACGCAGCGAACGGTAAGGAAGTCATCATCAGCGAGACCGGCTGGCCGACGATTGGGTCCCCGTTTGGTGCCGCAATACCCTCGTACGACAACGCGCTGGAGTACTTCATCCGCACGTACCAATGGGCGCATGAGGAAGGTATCGAGGTTTTCTATTTCTCGTCCTTCGATGAGGCCTGGAAGGTCGGCGACGAAGGGGATGTTGGTGCGTACTGGGGCCTATGGGACAAGAATGGGAATCCGAAGTTCGTCTAGAGTGGCTGCCCTGCTGTGTTTCGCGATGGCGGTCGGCGTGCCGCTCGCACCCGCAATCGTCGCCGCGAAAGGCTCGACGCATCACCCGGGGCGGAGCGAGTACCGTGCTCCCAAAGCGCGGCATGCGCCGAGGGTCGACGGAATCGCCGATGAGCCCGTTTGGCGGCGGGCTTCCTGGCGGGAAATCAACCATCGTTGGCTGGGCCCGGAGTACTCGGCCGACGATTTCCAAGGTCGCTTCAAGGTGGTCTGGACTCCAAAGAAGATCTACATCCTCGTCGAGCTCGTCGACGACATCTTGTTCGACAGTCACCGCGATCCGCTCGTTCAGTACTGGGACGACGATTGCCTAGAGATCTTCCTCGATGAAGACCACTCGGGCGGCGATCATCAGTACAACCACAATGCCTTTGCCTATCACATGTCGCTCGACAACCAAGCGATCGATCTCGGCACCGACGAGCGAGCGCACGACTATTCCCATCATGTGCAGAGCCACTGGCGACAGCACGGCCGAAAAGTCATCTGGGAGGTGGCGATCGACGTCTACACAGACGACTACGTCGACGGGTCGGAGAAGAACGTGCCGGTGAAGCTCTCGGTTGGCAAAGTCATGGGGCTGATGATCGCCTGGTGCGACAACGATCGGAGCGAGCTCCGCGAAAATTTCGTGGGCTCGGAGTCCGTGCCAGGGGAGAAGAAGGACCGCGGCTGGATCGACGCGGGACTCTTCGGCTCACTGGTGCTGGTCGAGTGAACCGGAGCCCGTACGCTCGCGAATGAGCTGTTTCGGGGTCCGGTCGACGTTGAACAAACCCCAGTGCTTCTCGGCGCCGAGGGGAGCGTCCGGATTTCCTTTCCAGGGCTCATCGAACGCCTCGAAGAAGAAAACGGTCGTGTTCGTCGCCTGCGCCCAGCCCTCCACCTCGCGATAGTAGCGGGCCTGCTTCGGCTCGTTGGCGCGCTCGCCAAACTCTTCGGCCACCGTTGCCCAACCGGCCTCGAGAATCGCCATCGGTTTGTCGGGGAGGGCGTCACGCACGCCCTCGAGGTTCTCGATCGTGTACGAGAGCGCCTCGTCGATGGTCTTGCCTTCCCATTGGGGGTAGGTGTGGACACCCAAAAAATCGACCTCGGCAGCGAGCTCAGCGCCGTCGCGTATCCACCAAACGTAGTTCTCTGCAACGGTCACAGGTTGATCGATGGCTGCCTTGACCCGCCGGACGTAGGCGATGACGTTCTCGACCGGTACCATGTGGTCGTTCCAGTCGACGAGCGCTTCATTACCGACGTTGACCGCGACCACGATCTCGTCGAACTCGTTTGCGATCGCGATTCCGCGTTGCAGCTCGGCCGCGTTTCTCGACGCGTTTGCCGCGAGCTCCTCGTCTGGTATCGGCTCATGGAGCCATGCGCAGCCTTCGTGGTTGCTGTACTCCGCCTCGAGCCACATCCCCAACATGACCTTGATCGGGAGCTCGTGCTTCCTGATGAGCTCGACGGTGAGTAGGGAGTTCTCCCCAGAGTCGTAAAGGCGGATCAGGTTGAAGTCGTGTGCGACCAGAATGCGGAGGTCTTCTAGGATCTCTTCTGCGGTCGGATTCACGGCGCCATCTCCGCGATCCGGATGCTGGCCTTCGCGAAAACCCGAGTACGCCACGGCCATGAACTCTCCGGCGACCAACGCATCTGGCGATTGCGGGCGGAACTCTACGGACATCGGCGTTTCGACTTTGTGGGACGCCGCGTGGCATCCGGTAACTGCAATCGCGAGTGCGGCAAGTCCGTCTCTTGGTTTCATGGATAGATCGATGCGCGGTCCACGTCGCTGGCCGTCACGGTGCCGCGTCTGCGCTCGAGCTCGGCCCGCACTTCATGGGCCTTTTCTTCCGTGATTTCGTAGGATGCGACGATCCAAATGGCCACCGCTGACGTGATCATCGGGACGAAGATATCGAACAGACGCATCCACAAGAGTGTCGCGTCCGTCTGGGCGCCGTCAAGCGCGACATCGAAGCCCGTCGCTTCGAGCAGCAAGCCTCCGCCCGCGAGCGCCGCAGCCATTCCGAGCTTGACCACCCACCAGTAGATCGATCCGAACATGCCCTCCCGACGCTCGTGTGTTTCGAGCTCGTCGAGATCGACCACATCGGCGATCATGGACCCCATCAGGGTGAAGAGCCCGCCGAGTCCGAAGGCCATCAGGGGAGCCGGTAGAAGCAGAAGCCAGGGCACTTCCGGATTGTAGCAATACCACTTGAGACCGTATCCGACGATCGAGACTCCGGTCGCCACGAAGAAGGCACGTCGTTTGCCGATCTTGGTCGCGAGCCAGGTGATGAAGCCGATGACGACGAACGTGCCGGCTGCCGACAGCGTACCCGAGTAACCGACATATTCTGCGCCCAGGACCTTATCGCCGCCGAACACGTAGTAGATGATGACGTAGAATTGAAACGAGGAGATCAACATGAAGCCGTTGAACACCAAGAAGGTCGCGGCGCAGAGCTTCAAGAACGGTCGGAAACGGAGGGTCGCAACGAAGCCCTTGAAGAAGTCGCGCATGCTCGCAACGAGAGGGCTTTCTTCGGTCTTGCGCTTTTGCCGATCTGCACGCTCAGGCTCGTAGAGGTGGGCCACCGCATCGGCGCGGTACGGCTCCTTCAAGAAGAGCGCTGGAAGAATGCCGACGCCAGCGGTCAGCACGCCGATCAGGATGGCGAGCCCTGCGGCTCCTTCCACCATGTCGTCGAAGAACACCTCGTACTGCATGAAAAGAAGGAACCAAGGAGAGATGACATACGCGAGTTGACTGAAGAAGTTCTGCACCCCCATGAGTCGGGTACGTTCGTGGTAGTCGGGGGTCAGCTCGAACCCGAGGGCGACCCACGGTGTCGCGAAGACCGTGTAGGCCAGGTAGAAGATCACCGAACCCGTCAGAAAGAACCAGAAATAGAAAGCCTCGCTCTTGCCTTCGGGCAGTTGCCAGAGCAGCGCATAGATCAGGCCGGCCGCAATGGCGCCCCCGAAAATGTACGGGCGTCGCCGACCCCACTTGGTCCGCGTGTGGTCGGAGATGTAGCCCATCAAGGGATCGGTCAGTGCATCGGTGAGTCGTGGCAGCGCGCCGAGCAGACCCACCAGCCAGGGACTCATACCGAGGCCTAGGTTCAAGACGATGATCATCCCGCCGCTGGCGGCGGCGAGGAGGTTGTTGACGAAACCGCCTAGCCCGTAGATGAGCTTATGCGGAAGCGAGATGCGATCTTGGGGCGCGGTCTCGTAGTGCTTGGCCGCCGAGGCCGTCACCGGGCACGCTCGTAGATCCGGACATAGTCCACGAGCATGGTGGCCGGGAATTCGGTGTCCTCACCCACTGGGCCGCCGAGCGTACCGCCCACCGCGAGGTTGAGAATGATGAAGAACTCGTGGTCGAACACCCAGGTCCCCCCTGGGGGGATATCCGAGGTTCGGACGATCTGATAGACCTCATCGTCGACCGAGAACGTGATGCGCCCCGGATCCCAGTCCATCGCAAAGACGTAGAAGTCGTCGGGGAAGGTTTCGCCGCCCGGAAGCGACAACTCGGTGCTGATGGAATCCCCGCCGGAGTAGCCCGGACCGTGCAGGCTACCGAACGCGACTCCGGGGTTCTGGCCACGAAACTCCATCACGTCCATCTCGCCGCATCCCGGCCACGGCACCTCGTCGATGTTCGCGCCCAGCAGCCAGAACGCCGGCCAAAGGCCTGCGCCGAGAGGCAGCTTGATGCGCGCCTCGAATCGTCCGTACTTCCGTTCGAAGAGGCCCTGCGTCTTGATTCGGGCCGAGGTGTAGTCGTTCCCCTCGTAGGACTCTTCGCGCGCGATGATTCGAAGGTGGCCCTCGCCGTCGAGCGATACGTTTTCCACTCGGTCGGTGTTGAACTCGAGCTGCTGATTCCCCCAGCCGTCGCCACCAATGTCGTAGGTCCACATCGATGAATCAGGCGAGGTGCCTTCCTCTCCGTCGAACTCATCCGACATCGTGAGTACCCACTGATCGGGAGGGCTGACGACTTCGTTGGAGGATCCACAGCCGGCGCTCATGGCACCAACGAAGAATCCCAACACTCTGGCAGATAACACACGCATCTTCATGAATGAGCTCCCTTGGACCGAGCGGGAAAGAGGGTAGGTGTTTGCAGCGCTGCTTCCAACGCGAGCGTCGCTGCGCCCAACGCGATCCCCCACTCGTGCAAACTGGTCGTCTTGATCTCCGTCGTGGAGATCGACGCCGGTAGAGATAAGCTGCGGATGGTATCGCCGACGGCGTCCAGCAGGAGGTCGCCTGCGCGTGCGATTCCACCGCCGATGACGACGGTCTTCGGATTGAGCAGGTTGAGCATGTTGGCAATGCCGACACCCAGCTTCTCACCGGCGTACTGGATCAGCTCCACCGACGATGGGTCGCCGTCCAGCGCGGCGTTGACGAGCTCTTCGATCCTAGCGGGCGGAGGGCGGTCGCTGCCTCCCGCGCGCGCTTGCGCCTCGAAGCGCTCGAGGAGGGCGGGTGTTCCGACGAACGTCGTCAGACACCCCTTGAGGCCACAGACGCATTGCGGTCCGCTCGCGTCGATCGAGGTGTGACCGATTTCGCCCGCAATGCCGCTACTTCCCCGAAAGATGCGACCGTCGATGATCAGGCCCGCTCCGATGCCCGTCGCTACCTTGATGAACGCGATGTCGGATGCGGACGCTCCTGCGCCCCACCAAAGCTCGGCCAGGGCTCCTAGATTCGCGTCGTTGTCAACGAATACTGGGCGGCCGAAGGTGTTCTCGAGGTGTGTCGCAATGTTGTAGCCCTTCCACTTCGGAACGATGAGCGGGAGCAGCTCTCCAGGGTGGTTCTTGTCGACGGGACTTGGGACAGCGACGCCGATGCCGAGCACCCGGGACAGCTCCACACCGGCGGCGTTGAGTACGGAGCGCACCGCCATCGTCACCTTCTCGAGGGTGACCTGCGGCTTATCGCGCACCGGGGCCGGGGCGGACCAGGACGCACGGATTCTCGCGCGCAAGTCGGTCAGGACGCAAGACACATGCGTGGCGCCGAGCTCGATTCCGATGATCGCGCTCGCCTCATCCTGAAACTCAAGAATGATGGGACGACGACCGCCGCTCGAAAGCCCGGCGCGTGATTCCTCGACCAAGCCGGTATTCAGTAGCTCGCTCACGATCGCCGACACCGTGGAGCGGCTGAGGCTAGAGCGTCGGGCCAGCTCCGCGCGCGAGAGCTCGCGCTCTCGCCAGAGCAGGTTCAGAATCAGCCGACTGTGCTGAGCGCGGATCGTCGACGCGCCGAGCGTTTCCTGGTTCGTGTACACAGCTCCTGCCATCAGAGGCCTTCCCGCGAGGCGAGATCTCCAAGCTGCGACGCTACAGGCGTAGTCGTCGTTCGTCCACCGGGCGAAGTGGCCGGGGGGCTCAATGATGCCGAGGCATTCACGAATCTCGGACCCCCACTGAGAGGATGCGCAGGCAAGAGCGCCGCTCGCGGCTCGCCGTCGAGCCTGCCGAATGACTCATCGCAGGGCACTGGTCCGCTGAGCTGGGTCACGGGACGTAAAAGCCAGCACCCTCATAGAGCGGATCGTTGCACGGAGGGCCGGCCGCTGTTCCGCACAGCGCGTAGTTGGGCATTCGGAGCTCGTCCCAGAGTCCCCACCCGTCGTCGGTCCCCTTCCACGCCTCGTCGAACGCCACGAAGATGAAAATGGTCGGCGGGCCTCCCGGCGATCCCTCCCAGGAGCGCATCAGGTCGTAGTACCACTTGGCGTTCACGGGTAACGCGGCATACGTCTCGATCTCCTGACTCGGAGCGGTCTGGCGCCACTCCCAGCCGGTCTCGCCGATGACGATC
>CBDUCC010000116.1:0-10158 GCA_965365555.1 uncultured Myxococcales bacterium
CCGGGGCGTGCCTTCCCCATCAAGGCGTTCAAATTGGCTCCGTCTCCGTAGACGAGCCCACCCTTGCTGTGAACGAGATCGGCGATCTCGGGCATGTGCGTCTCGAAGAGACCGACCGTGTTCGGATTGGTCGCCATCACGGCCGCCACGTCGTCGTCGACGAACGGTGCCAACGCTTCCGTCGTCACGATCCCTTCGTCGCCGACTGGAAAGGGCACGGCCTTCAGCCCGTTCAACGCACACGAAGCCGGGTTCGTCCCATGCGCCGTATCCGGGATCAACACCTTCTTCGGGTCGCGGCCCTGCGATTGATGATAGGCGCGAATCATCATCAGGCCGGTGAGCTCTCCCTGCGCGCCGGCGGCAGGGTGGAGCGACACGCGGTCCATGCCGCAGACCTCGGCCAGGCCTTGCTCGAGTCGCCACATGAGCTCGAGCGCACCCTGGCTGAGCGTGTCGGGCATGTAAGGGTGCAGGTCCGCGAACCCTGCCAGACGCGCGGCCCACTCGTTGACCTTCGGATTGTACTTCATCGTGCAGGAGCCGAGGGGGTACATGCCGGTATCGATCGCAAAATTCTGCTGGCTCAGGCGGACGTAGTGCCGCACCGCCTCGGGCTCGGAGACCTCCGGCAGCATGGGCGGCACCTCTCGGGCCATCGAGCCGAACGTCGCCTTCGGGTCAACCTCGGGAAGATCGTCGGGACTGAGCGAGGAGGCGTGACGGTCGGGCGCGCCCTGCTCGAAAATCAGTGGGGTTCGAAACGAAAGTCCTGTAGTCGCCGAGCCGGGCATGTTCCAAAAACGCAAGCTACCGGATTGTGTCCGCGCCGCAAGCGATTACACGGTTCGCACGAGCGCTTCGCTCAAGGCATCGACCGTGGCCCGGTCGCCCTCGAGAGACTCGTACCGCGGCACCTCGCTCACCGGCGCGTCGATGTGCGAGCAGACCCGATCGACCGCCCGCGCTTGCACCGTCTCGCGGAGCACTCGACGCCGTCCTGCGACCGCAAGGCCTCGGATCTCGCTCTCGGCTGGAAGATCGTTCGGCAGTGCCTCGACGACGCCGCGCTCGTCCTCCGCGAAGAGAACGTTCAGGACACGGTTGATCACCAGCCGAAGCACGGGAACCCCGAGCTCCCCCGTCAATGCGTCCGCCAGCTCGGTGGTTTCGCTCGCGGGCATGTACTCGGGCAGGGTGACCAGGACAGCGCCCGAGCGTTCCGGGTCGCGAAACATGTCGACCGCGCGTGCGGCATCGCGCCGCAGAATACCCGGAGGCGCGATGCTCTCGATCACGAACGGAACTCGGAGCATGTCCAGGGCGTGTCCAGTCGCTGGCGCGTCCAGGATGACGAGATCGTAGTCGGGTTCACCGCGGGGCGGGCAGGAGTGGTAGAAGGCTTTGCCGAGCATCGACCAGGCCTCGAGTCCCGGCGTGCCCTTCAGAAACGCCCGCACCAGTTTGTTCCGGAATACCGCGTTATAGACCGCTCGGACCTTCAGGATCATGAGGCCGTACTCCTCGAGAGCCGCGTCCGGCGTCATGTTCACCGCGTCGAGGTTTTCCCCGACATTGACGATGTCCGGGCCAATGGGCTCGGTTCCGAGCAGGCTGCTCGCCCGCTCCTTGCAGTTCACCATCGCCAGCAGGACCTTCTTGCCGCGGCGACTTGCCGCAAGGGCGAGACCGGTCGCCACGGTTGTCTTCCCGACGCCACCTTTGCCAACGACGAAAAGGAAACGCCGGTCGAGCAAATCCATTAGCGCCGTCTTTAGCGGCGCACTGCACGAACGGCAAACCGACCCTAGTTAACCAGGGAATTTTTGAATCATGAAGGCTGACGGGTCTTCGACACCATGCTAGCGTCCGGACCGCAACGATGAACGACAGAGCGAGACAATCGGGGAACACGACCGTCTGGGCGTTGATTCTGTTTGCGACCTTGGCGCTCTTCGGGGTGACTCTCTATCTGATTTTCGTGGTCGCACCGGTGGAGAAACAGATGGGGATCGTGCAGAAGATCTTCTACTTCCACGTGCCGAGCGCCTATGCGATGTACATCGGGTTCGCCGTCTCTGCGGTGGGCAGCGCGATGTATCTCATCAAGCGAAACCCGAAGTGGGATGCGCTGGGGGTTGCCGGCGCCGAGGTCGGGACGCTCTTCTGCGTGATCGTATTGCTGACCGGACCGCTCTGGGCTCGCAAGGCCTGGGGTGTCTGGTGGACCTGGGATCCACGCCTCACCACGACCCTGCTCGCCGGGATGATTTTTGCCGCATACCTGGCCCTCCGCTCGATGGGGAGCGCGGGTGAGGTCGAGAAACGGTTCGCATCGGGCTTGGCTCTCTTCGGCCTGATCGACCTGCCGCTGATCCACTACAGCGTTCAGCGCTGGCGGGGCGTTCATCCGACTGTGATTACTGGCAAGGGTGGCGGACTCGAGTCCGAGATGTATTGGGCGCTCAGCATGAGCTTCGTGGCATTTACCGGCTTGGCCATTCTACTGATTTGGGCGAGGGCATCGGTGGAGCGACAGCGCGAGGAAGCGACCAGTCTGCGCTTCGAATTGATGCATCGATGAAGGGAATCACATGCGCGCTCTAGTTTCTGCGGTTCTGCTGGGTTTCACCTTGCTCTTTGCGGCGCCGACGTTCGCGGAAGACCGCCCGGAAGCGGACCAGGCCACCGCTGAGACCGCGGCGGAGGAGCGGGCCGCGCAGTTCGTTGGAGTGACCGGTCCAGACGCCGAGAGCATTCCCGGAGGCGCCTTGCTGCTTGGCGCCTATGCGATCGTCTGGGCCCTTCTTTTCCTGTTTCTGCTTCGAATGCGCGGGTTGCAGCGACAGACTGCCGAGGAGCTCGAACGACTCAGCGCCGAGATTCGAGCATCCGAGGGCCGCTGATGCCTTCCATTGCGCACATCATCTACATTCCGGGCATCTTGCTCATTGGCTTCGCGTTTGGATTTCGAATGGGAGCTCGCGCCGTGAGGGCCGAGCTCGAGCGTCGTGAGCAAGATCGGCGCCGTTGATTACGAGGTAGCACCATGTTGGATTTCGACCTGACCACCGAACAAAAGACCCTCGTCGAAGAGACGAAGCGGTTCACTCGCGAGAAGATCATTCCGGTCGCGGGTGAGGCGGACAAGAAGCACGAGTTCCCGATGGATGTGTTCAAGGAAGCCTGGGAGCTTGGATTCGTCGGTCCGACGATCCCCGAGGAGTACGGTGGTGCCGGGATGACCGAAGTCGACAACGTCCTCCTCACCGAGGAGCTTGCGTTCGGCTGCACCGGTATCCAGACGAGCATGACCGCGAACACCCTCGCCGCGACTCCAATCCTGATCGCCGGAAACGACGAGCAGAAGAAGAAGTACCTCGGCCTGCTCACATCGGAGCCGGTATTCGCCTCGTATGCGATTACCGAATCCGCGGCCGGCAGCGACGCTGCGGGCATCCAGACCCGTGTTCGCAAAGACGGCAACGACTACATCATCAACGGTGAGAAGATCTACATCACGAATGGCGCCTGGGCGCGCTGGTATGTCGTCTTCGCCACCGTGGATCCTGCGCTCCGACACAAAGGCATCATGGCCTTCGTCATCGACCGCGACGCGCCCGGCGTCAGCGTCGGAAAGACCGAGGACAAGCTCGGGCAGCGGGCCAGCAACACCGCGGTCATTAATTTCGAGGACGTTCGCGTCACCTCCGCGAACCTCCTCGCCGAGGAGGGGCACGGCTTCAAGCTCGCCATGCAGACCTTCGATCGGACGCGACCCGACATCGGAGCTGGTGCTTGCGGCATCATGCGCCGTGCACTCGAAGAGTCGATCGCGTACGCCCTCGAGCGCAAGACCTTCGGCGTGCCGATCGCCGAGCATCAGATGGTCCAGGCGATGATCGCCGAGATGGGCATCAAGTACGAGGCGACGCGGCTCCTGGTCTGGAAGGCTGCCTGGCAGATCGACCAGGGCGGACGGAACTCTCTGGTCGCCTCGTACAGCAAGGCCTTCGGCGCCGACAGCGCTATGCAGGTGGCTACCGACGCCGTACAGGTGTTCGGTGGGAACGGCTACATCACCGAGTATCCGGTCGAGAAGCTCATGCGCGACGCCAAGATCCTCCAGATCTACGAAGGCACCTCTCAGATTCAGCGGATGGTCATTGCGAAGAATCTGTTCGCCGGCGTCCGCTAAGCTCGCTCTGACGCTGTTCTTCCTCGTTGCCTCGGCCAGCGTTGCCGAGAGCGAGGAAGCTCCACGTTTCGTCGGCACCGCAGAGAACCCGGACGAGCTCCTCGCGGTCATTGGCTCGGCTCGCTCCAGAAGCTTCAAGCCTGTCGGGCACACCTCCGTCGTCTTGCGGATGCGAACGGTGGCGAAGGTCACCGCAGCGATGAAGGTTCGGAGTCGGGCGGTGCCCCGCGGCTATCAGTACGAGATCGCTGCGTACCGCATCTCGAGGCTGCTGCAGATGGACAACGTGCCACCGGCGATCTCCCGACGGGTGCGTTGGCGAGAGATCCGCCAGCGGTTCCACGAGGAGATGCTCGGCCGTCGCGGGTCGGTTCGTAGAAACGTGCTCTGGGATGACGACGACTCGGCGCCAGGTGCTGCCATCTACTGGGTTAGGGGGATGCGCTCCGTAGGTCTCGAGGACGTGCCACGCTGGGCCGCGTGGGTCGGCGAGGGAGAGATACCAGACGGGCGGCGAATCCTGGCCCGTGACCTTTCGACGATGGCGGTGTTCGACATGCTCATCGCCAACTGGGACCGCTTCAGCGGCGGCAATTTCCCGACGGATGCAAGTCGGACCCGCGCTCTGCTCCGTGACAACGATCGCGGTTTCTCGACCCCGTTGCTCGAAGGCCGCTACGAGAAGCTGCTTTCCCGCCTTAGCGCCACGGAGCGCTTCTCGAGATCACTGGTCGACCGGCTGACGGCGCTCGATGAGGAGGCGATTCGAAACGAGCTGGCGCGCGATCCCAGGCATGCGGTCGAGCCACTGTTGAGCGACCGACAGATCAGCGACGTTCTGGCGCGAAGGGCGACCATACTCTCGCATATTGCCGCTCTGGTGGAGGAGCGGGGCGTCGACGAGGTGCTGGTCTTCCCATGACTTCACGGGCGTGGTAGGGACTGGCCGTGGCGAAGCCCAAAGCGATCGATGCCGTGGAGTTGGGTCATGCGCTTGGCCTGTTGGTGCACGATCTGCGGAACCCCGCGGCCACGATCACGGCCAACGTCGACTTCTTGCAAGAGGTCGGCCTCGACGATACGGATTCGGTGGACGCGCTTCAAGACGTGAAACTCGCCGTGGGGGAGCTTCGGCGCGGGCTCGACATGGTGGCTTGGATCAGCCGTTGGTTCACGGGCCAGGTCGCGCTCGAAGCTGCGAACGGTGATGTTGGGGTGTTCCTCGAGCGCCTGGAGCGCGCGGAGACACCGGTCCCCGTGACGGTCCAGCTCGACAAGAGCGGTCAGCTTTACGCGCAGGGCGCGCAGGTGGCCGTGGAAGTGGTGGACCTTCTTCTCCACAACACGCGGGCGAACGTCGCCGATCCACGGGCGGTCATCCGAGTCTACCAGGACGGCGATCGAGTCGCGATCGAGGTTCAGGACGAAGGAGAGGCCCTGGCCCCTGAGTTGCGGGAGATGGCGTTCACCTTGCACGGCCAGAGGGTCCTCAAGGGGCGCATCGATGGCCGGTACAGCCGATTCGTCGGACTCTTTGCAGCGGCCGTGGTCCTGGACGGCGTCGGTGGCACCATCGAGGCCGATGGTGAGAGCGGAGCGGCGATCTTCAGGGTTCTTCTTCGCGGGGCTCGTCCGACGCGTCCTCCGCCTGCCTGAGGCGTTCCAGGCGCTCCCGGATTCGAGCCTCGAAGCCATGCTGGCTCGGCCGGTAGTACCGACGTCCTTGCAAGGCCTCAGGTAGATACTCCTCACCGGGTGCGAAACCGCCCTCCTCGTGAGGCGAGCGATAACCCTCGCCGTAGCCCCAAGACTTCATCGCAGCCGTCGGTGCGTTGCGAAGCTTGAGTGGAACGGGCAGCGCGCCGTGCTCACGAACGTCCGCCTGAGCCATCTTCCAGGCCTTGTAGCTCGCGTTGCTCTTCGGAGCGCTGGCCAGATAGGTGCAGCACTGCGCAATCGGGAACATGCCTTCGGGCATTCCGAGGCGCCGAAACGCGGCGTCAGCGCTCACCGCGATTTCCAGCGCCCGTGGGTCGGCGTTGCCGATGTCTTCACTTGCGAAGATCAGCATCCGCCTCAACGCAAAGAGAGGTTCTTCTCCCGCTTCCAGCATACGCATCAACCAGTAGAGCGCCGCGTCCGGGTCACTTCCCCGCATCGACTTGATGAAGGCGCTAACGACGTTGTAGTGCTCCTCGCCGGACTTGTCGTAGAGCAGGGTTTGCGTGGCAAGCGCCTCTTGCACCATTGCGACGGTGATATGCTCGACACCTGCCGACTGCGCGAAGTCGCTCGCAAGCTCGAGAGCCGAAAGGGCTCGCCGCGCGTCGCCACGGGCGTTCTCCGCAATCGCGCGGAGCGCATCATCATCCACGTGCTGCGGGGTGTGCGCGAGATCGTCGTCGTCGTCGAGGGCCCGCGTCAGCAGGACCTCGAGGTCAGCCGGCTCGAGCGGCTTCAGGTCGAACACTCGCGCTCGCGAAAGCAGCGCCGAATTGACGGCGAACGAGGGGTTCTCGGTCGTCGCCCCGATCAGAGTCACCGTTCCGTTTTCGACGTGGGGCAGCAGCGCATCCTGTTGGGCCTTGTTGAAGCGGTGAATCTCGTCGACGAACAGAATCGTCTTCTTGCCGTAGTAGCTCTTCTGCTCCTTGGCCTTCGCGATGACCTTCCGGAGCTCTGACACTCCGCCCAAGACTGCGCTGAAGGGTACGAAGATCGCGTCGGTCTCGTTGGCGATCACGTGTGCCAGCGTCGTCTTTCCCGTCCCCGGGGGGCCCCAGAGGATCATCGAGGGAATGCGGTCCGCCCGGATCGCACGCGCCAAGATATGGCCGTCTCCGAGCAGGTGTGCTTGGCCGACGACGTCCTCCAGCCGGTTTGGCCGGCGGCGGTCCGCCAGTGGCGAGCTCGTTTCGGCCTGGCGCTCGAAAAGGTCCCCGACCGCCGTTATAGCTCAGCGGAGGATGCGAAGTCTCTTCGGACCTTCGCCTTCGGGAGCGGCCTCGCCACCCGAGCGCTCGAAGTGCTCCTTGGCGACGCGTTCAGCAAGCACATCCGCAATTGCGGCGAAGGCGGAGCCCGCCGGCGATCCCGGCGCGGCCTGAACGACCGGAGTTCCTTGGTCGCCCCACTCACGCACCTTGGCGTCGATCGGCACCTGGCCGAAGAGCGGTGCGCCGGCGTACTCGGAGATCTTTTCACCGCCTCCGCTCCCGAAGAGCTCGTGCTTGACGCCCGCACTGTCGATGAAATGGCTCATGTTCTCAATCACGCCCAGAATGGGAATGTTGAGCTTCTGGCACATCGACACGGACTTGTAGACGTCCTGCAGAGCGACCTCCTGCGGCGTCGTGACGATGATCGCGCCGGTCAGCTTCAGCTTCTGCGCGAGTGTGAGGGCCACGTCACCGGTGCCGGGAGGCGAATCGATGATCAAGTAGTCCAGGCCTCCCCAATCCACGTCGCTGACGAACTGCTGCAGCGCGCCGTGGAGCATCGGTCCGCGCCAAACGACCGCCTGCTTCGGGTCCTCGAGAAGAAAGCCAATGCTCATCAGCTTGATCCCGAAGCGCTGTAGGGGCTGGATTCGTTTTCCGTCTTTCGATGTCGGGTGGCCTTCGATTCCAAGCATCGTCGGAAGGGAAGGGCCGTAGATGTCCGCGTCCAAGAGCCCCACGCGGGTGCCGAGTCGGCGTAGTGCAAGCGCGAGATTGGTGGCCACCGTACTCTTGCCGACCCCGCCTTTGCCGCTCATCACGAGGATGACGTTGCGCACCTCCGGTATGGGGTCTTCGCTCGTCGCTTCCCGCGTCGGGACGCTGATCTCGAGCTCGAGCTCGACGAAGCTCACTCCGAGCGGCTCGAGTGCAGCATCGACGCGGGCCTGCAGCGCGTCCCGCGCCTCTTCGGACGGCGAGCTCACGCGGATCTTGGTCTTCACACGCTCGCCTTCGATGTGCGTTTCGAGCAAGGTGCCGAGGGCGCCGATGGGCTTCTTGAAGATCGGATCTTCGACCTGTCGCAACGCTTGTTTGACTTCATCGAGGGTGGGAGACCCCATCGAAACCTCCAGACCGGTTATCGCCCGGCTCTAAAGCGGCCCGTTCTCCGCGTCAAGGTGGGCAAACTTCGGCATGCCCCAGGCCCCGGCTATGCTGGCGCAGTGCCGCTTCGGGAACGACCCTGGCTGTTGCCGCTGGCGATCTTCGCCCTGTTCGCCGGCCTGTACTGCATCACGGCAGGGACTCGGCTCACGCAACCATCGTCGAACAACCACTACGTGCATCTGGCGAAGGCATGGTTGGACGGCAGGCTCGATCTCGGCCCCGACGCGCCAGGCACCAATGACTGGGCCTGTTTCGACACGGTCGCTCGAGGGCCCTGTCCGCCCGGACGCTACTCGTTTTCGACGAGCGACCCCGATCGCTATCGTTGGTACGTCTCCTTTCCACCGTTGCCCGCGGCGCTTCTGCTACCCCTGGTCGCCGTCTTCGGACTGAATACGCTCGATGCGCTCGTTTGGACCTTGCTCGCAGCGCTCGCTCCCATGCTGCTGTTCATCGTGCTTCGCGGCTTGCGGCAGCGGGGTCAGAGCGCTCGCTCGCTTCGCGACGACCTTGGGCTCACGACGGTCTTCGGCCTGGGCTCGATCTACTACTTCGTTGCCGTGCAGGGCAGCGTCTGGTTCGCCGCTCAGGTCCTCGGCACCGTCTTCGTTTTCCTGTACCTCTGGGCCGTTCTTGGCTTGCGTCGCCCGGGGCTTGCCGGGCTAGCGCTCGGCCTCGCGTTTCTTTGTCGGCCTGCGACCATCTTCCTCGGCTCGTTTGCCGTGGTCGAAGCGCTCAGTGCTGGACGCCGCAACTCCGGCGCGACGCTCCGCCTCCTCGCCCCCTTCGCTCTTGCGTTCTCCATTCCCCTCGCGCTCGCCCTCTGGCACAACGGCGTCCGCTTCGATGATCCGTTCGAGTTTGGTCACCGCTTTCTTCAGATCCGATGGCGTAGTCGCATCGAGACCTGGGGCCTGTTCAGCCTTCACTACCTGCCGAGGAATCTGAGCGTGTTCTTTTTGTCGCTTCCTTGGTTTCTCGCGGAGGTGCCCTTCATTCGAATCAGCCGGCACGGTCTGGCACTCTGGTTCACCACTCCCAACCTGCTCTGGGCATGGCCCAAGCGGATCGATCCGACGATTGCGGGCCTCGGGCTGGCCGTCGCCCTCACGGCGGTCTGCACGTTGCTCTACCAGAATACGGGCTGGGTCCAGTTCGGCTACCGGTTCTCTCTCGACTATTTGCCGCTGCTCTTCGTTCTGATCGCACTCTCCGGCCGACGTTTCGGACGGGCGTTCTGGCTCTGTGCAGCCTTTGCCGTCGCGGTGAATACGTTCGGCGCCGTCACCTTCGATCGCTATCCTCGGTTTTACGACACCGATCCGACTCAGACGGTGATCTTTCAGCCAGACTGAGCGTCGCTCTTGGCTGCGAGAAGCAGCGCCGCCAGCGCCGTCGCCGGTCCCTTGGGCCGCCGCACGCGCTCCATCCCGGCGCTGCCGGCTTCTTCGATAAGCCGTTCCAGCTCTTTGCGCGCAGCCGTCTCGTCGCCCCGCGCCGCGTAGATGTGCGCATGCACCAGGCGGTGCGATGCGCGAAGCGACGGATTGTCCGAGGTGTCTTGCGCGCCGATGTGCCCGAGGGCTCGCTCGGATTCGCCGCGCACCGCCTTGATCAGGGCTTCAATCGCCACGAGCCAGACTTCGATCGACGGTTCAGTCGGTCGCTGAATCGCACCGACCGCCCGGGCCGCAGCGTCGAGGTCGTCGAACTGCAGCTCGCAGGTGGCCAGGGCCTGGTTCCGAAGCACGGATTGAGGCTCGGTCAGCGTCATCTCGCCCAAGCTTCGCAGTCGGTCGCGCGCGACGTCCCAGATGCGCGCGGTTCCGTCGAGCGAGCTCGAGACGAGCT
>CBDUCC010000117.1:0-10157 GCA_965365555.1 uncultured Myxococcales bacterium
GTGCTGGTGATGGGTGGACCGGGTTCTACGGTGTTCGCCGACGATGGTGTCGTGTTTCGCAGACAGACATCGAGCCCACCGGGCGAGACTCAGGATCCCGAGCCCGAGGGCGAGCACGCCTTCGTCAAGCTCATGAATTTCCGTGTGCCCGCACAGACGGCTAGCGGCGACCTCACGGAGATCGACTACCTGACCGTTGATGGGACGAACGATGTGGAGGGTGTGACGACCGCCAAGCCTCTGATCAACGTCTTCGTCTACGGCCCAGTCATTGCCTTTGACGATTTTTCGCAGTCGGGATTCCCCGGTCACGGGCGACGCGATGCCTTCGCCGCGGTCAGCCTGGACGACGGTGCGACCTGGAAGCGGACCAACCTGTCGAACTCGGCCGACAAGAGCTCGTTCGAGATCGGCATCCCGATCCCGGACCCTGGCTGGTCCTCCGACGATTTCGAGGTCACGACTGAGACGGAATACCTGCTGACCCTCGCCTCACTCGAGAAGACGAACAAGTTGACCGTCAGTGGAGAAGAGGCCGAACCCAAGGCACAGGTCGACATCCGCAACGCGCAAACGAAAGAGGTGATCCTCAGCGTCAAGGCCGCCACCGACGGCACGTTCGAGCTCCAGGACAAAAAGGTCGACAGCGTTCCCTGCTACGTGCAGGCGGGCCGGGAAGCGGACGGCATTTGGGGCCCCGAAGTCGAGGTCGAGGGCGCGGATCCTGGGACTTGTGATTCCGCCCCGCTCATCACTGACTATCCCGGTGAGGTCACCAACATCTTCCACGCCGTGGCAGGCAACAAGGTGCTGGTGGCGTGGCAGAGCAAGTTCTGCCAGGCAGGATTCCCGGGCTACGTGGGCGGCTCGACCGGTGACCCGGATGCGGTTGCGGCCTACCTCGGAATCAACCGCGCCGCCGACCTCTATCTCGAGGACCTGTTCCGGGTTGGCGGTTCGCAGTTGTCGGTGGACTACCGCGAACAAGAGGAGTTCCCGGGAGAGTACGCCGACGTCGGCGAGGTCCCCTACAACTGCCTCTGGTCAGCCCGAGGCGTGTTGCGTGAAAACCCCGAAGCGGAGGGTACAACCGAGGTCGTCTGGTTTCAGGCCGAGCGCCTGACGTCAGGTCGACGCGACGTCAATCGGATCGAGACTTCGTGCGTTGCCGGCGGCGGCTGCGCGATTACGTGGCAGGAGGACCCGAAGGGTCTTCGCCCGGGTGAGGGCGAGGGCGCCGGTACCGGTTGGGCGGGTGCGACCACCAATAGCAAGACGGATGTCTGGTACTCCTTCATCGCGTGGGAAGACCTCGACATCGTCAACCTCGACGGAGCACCGGTACCGCTCGCAGACAACATCCTGACGACCGGTCGACCCCAGCCGTACGTGCCAATGGCCGTTCCGATGCGGCTGACCAACAACGAACGCTGCGCGAGCGGGGCCGATCCCAACGCGACCCCGGCTCCCTACTGCAACGAGCTGATCGCGGGTCCCTACGGCATCAAGAACCAGTGCGTCGATACGGTGCGCGTACCCCTCGGCAAAAAGGGCGTGCAGGAAATCTGCGTCGTGGATTCCAACGACACCGGCGCTCTGGACTATGGCGACTTGCCGAACTTGGCCAACACGGCGGCGAGCCGGCCGCGCCTGAACCTGCAGCCGCGTGACTCGGACGGCGACGGCGTGATCGACGACGCCTGGGTCATCGTCATCCACGAGGAGGACAAGGGCCTTGGCCGCTTCGGCTTCCTGAATACGGAGCCCTGGGATGGCAACCTGGAGAGCACCGGCGTGCCTTGCGGCGACCCGGATGTCTCGCCGGACCCGGCCTGCGTCAAGGCCGATATCGGCAAGAACCAGTGGTACATCAGCTTCGCGCTGGGCGGGCCCAACACCTCCGCGGGACTTGCCGACGAATTTGGCTTGGTCAACAACCTCGTGGCCCAGCACAACCAGTACAACGCCCCCGAAGTGAACTGGATCACGGGAACGTTCTACCCGCCGAGCTCCACGGCCGACATGTGGGATTTCGGTGATCTCAACTACCTGATCTTCAACACCGAGATCGCGCGTCGCGCGAGCCTGATGTCCCAACCGATGGGCAAGGCTCTGGCCAGCGAAAGCAGGCTGGTCGCCATGCCGCTCTTCAAGGAAGGCATCATCAACCAGGGTGGCCCGGCGGACATCATGGCACGGCGCATCGTGCTGCCTGACGGCTTCGTCGCCACCGACGAGCAGACGGCGAACCCATACGCCTTCGAGAACCTGGAGTGCGCATGGTACGACGGTGAAGGCAACGTGATCGAGGGTGAGGTGCTGTTCGCGCCGGGCTCGGGTGACGAGAACCCGTACTACCCCAAGGGTCTATGCACGGCGCCGACCATCAACCTGTCGGCCCGCACGCCGCTGACCTGTGATGCGTCGGGGACTAGCGATGGCGTTTGCCCCGGCGCAGCGGACATGACCTGCACCGACGATCCTCGATTCGGTCAGCTCTGCCTGTCCACCACCGACCCGCTAAACAACCAGACACTCGACAAGCTGTGGGCCTGGTACGAGTGCCCGGGATCGATCGGCACCTCGCTTGGTACCGGGGCGACGATGCCGGCGTGCTATCAGGAGCCGGACAGTCAGCTGCTGATGGCCAACCTGGACGATCGATCCTGGTACAACCCGATCGACATCTCCAAGGCCCACCGCGGCTTTCTCGACGGCGACTTCGTCTTCATGCTCTATGCCTGGTCGCCCAACTGGAAGCTCAACGCCGTGGGTCGCGATCGTTACGAGCTCTACACGCGGCGCTCGTTCGATGGCGGAGTGAGCTGGACCACGACGCCGAGCAGCTTCGTCGCCAGCGACGGGTTGACCTACAGCGGTGCCGGCACCACCACCTGCGAGACCTGGCGTGATGGCGCGGATTCCACGACGGACTCCCACGTCTGCACCCAGTACGCGGCCGGTGTTCCCGAGCAGTCACGCAACGTGACCCAACACAAGTCGATGCGCGTCACGACGCTCGACCCGCGTTACACGCCGACTCTTGCCAGCATGCCGACGGAAGGCGAGTGGGCGCTCTTCGAGCCCCTGCTACCGACCGACGTCCGAAACCCGTCCCGCAACTTCGTGGTCTTTGAAACGGGTGACAACACGACGGTGTCGGAGGGCGAGGCGGAGCCCCTGAATCTCGACTACGGTCGAGCGATCATGTTCGGTGACCACTTCCA
Source organism: uncultured Myxococcales bacterium (assembly GCA_965365555.1). Taxonomy (GTDB): domain Bacteria; phylum Myxococcota_A; class Polyangia; order Polyangiales; family Houyiibacteriaceae; genus SG8-38. Next base: position 3,228 of record CBDUCC010000117.1, read on the forward strand.
GGTGTGGGCCGAGGAGACCGATCTGTCGGTCTGCTACCCGAACGACACCAAGGGCGACACGACGGTCTCGTGGGCCGCGGGCACAGGCTTCTGCAACGAGTTCGACACGTTGGAAGGTTTCCCGTTGTCGCTCTCGGAGGAGGCCAGCGTCACGTCGAGCGCCTATGGCGACTTCCTCTACGGTACGTGGGGGCAGTTCAACGTGGACGAGAATGGTGAGTTCATCGACGGCGACGTGTTATTCCGTCGCGTCTGGTACCTCGATGACTACATCCCGTCGGACGCCTGGCAGATCCCGGGTGATGCCCAGTAGCGCGGCGATCTGAACACCGCGCTAGGACGCGGACACTCGAAATGGCGGGCCGCCGGTAACGGCGGCCCGCTTTCTCTCGGCAGCGGAAGGAGGCGAACAGTGAGAAGAGCGATGTCAATCAGGTTTGTGAGAACGCTCAGCCTTGGGGTCTTCCTTGCGATGCCCGCGCTGCTGCTTGCAGGTGCCTGCAAGGACAAAGGCGAAGCTGAGCCCCAGCCGGTCACCGGTGCGTTCGGGATCCCGCTCGGCGAACGCTTTGATACCAACATGGTGGAGACGGTGATTGGTCACGAGGCGAAAGCCTATCGCGGGCCAGACGATACCGAGCACAGCGGTGCCCTGTATCGAGTGGAGCCCAAAGCACGGGACGAGCACTTCAGCGTCTACACTGTGGCGACGACCAAGGACGGCATCATCTACTCGATCCGCGGCGAATACGCAGCGCCTGACACGACCTCGCGCTGCGAGGTGACGAAGAAGCTCGCAGCGTCTTTGGAGCAGAAGCATGGCGCGCCCCGCGGCAAAGGCTCGTTCGGCGAGTGGTATGCCTTTCGCGACATGTCGGTCGAGCACTACCGGGGCATCCGGTTGTATTCAAACCGCTGCCAACGCGGGATCTACGAGATCGTCTACAGCGACGACGGCTCCAGGCTGACAGCAGCGTCCCAGACGGCCGATACGAACGGGTCGGGCCAGTAGCTCCCAGGCTGCGCGACGACAACCTCACCCAGGTTGGCGTTCGTCGTTGGACACCGGGATCTCCGCCGATCGCACGTTCGCAACGCATTGAAATGCCCCATCGGCACGCAGCTTGACCCTAGTATTGACGGTACCGGCGGGTGACGTGGCGTTGGCGGGCGGCGATTTGGGCGCGACGGGCCGACTCGCTCGTTCGAGGGGTGGTTCGGGGAAGCGCTTGGGAGATCTCGTCGAAGGGGACGAGGGTACACGAGACGCTCGGCTGCCGATCGCTCGGAGGCGGCGCCGGAAACGTGGTGCGCAGCGTAATGTAGCCGGACGGATGTTCCATCGTGTCGAGCCAGTTGGGAACGCCTGGGTCTTGATGAGCGATCACGTAGCGGAGACGACCGTCTTCGTCTCGGCGCGCCTGTTCCTGATTGAGACTGGTCAGCCGGTTCGCGTAGTCGAGCGACTGGCCCCAGTAGTCGCTCAGGTGCATCCCGACATAGACCGGCTCTTCCACCAGAGTGACTTCGGCGATCAGTGCCTGACCGGGGCCGAAGTCGAACAGGCCGCCGCCAAAGAGGTTGGTCGCCTGGCCGCCGCCCGTGCTCAACCCCGCCTGCCGGGGTTGGAGGATTTCGTTGCGACGCAGATGAAACGGGCCGCGCTCAGGCGCCTTCTCGAACGGGTCCAACAGGAATCCATAGAACGCATTCCAGAAGCGGACATTCCCTTTGAGCTTGTTGCCGATGTCTCGAAGCTGAGTGGCCGTCTGCGCTGCAGTGCGTAGCGGTGGGTGCCTGCCTTCGTTGCCCACGCGCGTGATCTGCATGTCGAGCGAATGCTCGCGGTCCCAATCCCCGAAAATCTCGCGAACGTAGAGCTTCGTCGCCTCAGCGTCGGGCTTCCCCGGCTGCTCCAGGAGGGTTGAAATGAAGTTCCCCCGGTAGCCCTCCGGTCGCTTCGGTGCGAGCAAGATCTCGAACGAGCCATCGGTTTCGACTTCCATCGTCGTCGAATCGAGCATGCCGGTGAGCACGCGGCTCCCGTCCCAGAGCTCGTCGAGCATGCCGCTGTCTCCGGGCGCGACGGAATGCGCCTCGAAGATCACGTAGTGAGGAGCCAGTCGCTCCGCGGAGGAGCGAGCACTCCGCCAGTGCGAGTGGTCGTACGCCCGGCCCTCGATCCGAAACGTGCCCTCTGCATCGATGGGCGCATAGAGGTAGAGGTTGTCCGGGTTCTCGATCGTGTATTTGCAGAGGGTCCATGGATGACGCTGGAAATAGGGGAACTCCGCATTCTGGTTGAGCTCGGTTTCGATCAAGCGGTAGAGTTGCCCCAGCAGGTATCGATGCCCTTCGGCGAGGTTTCGGTCGGTCGCGACGGGTGGATGGATCTCGGGGTCGCCGAGCAGCGCTCGCGCATCGTTGAGCCCGGCGATGAGCTCTGACCAGGCTTCGTCGAGGAGGGCCGCCGCGTTGGAATCCGGGTTTTCAGCCATGTTCGCTCCTTTGTCCCACGTCGTTGTCTGCTTTCTCCGACGCATCCCATCCGAATCGATCGAAGAGTCCGCGGAGATCTCGCTTGAGTTGGGCCTCGTCGATCCCGAACTCATCGAGCTCGTAGCGATGGGATGATCGGTGTGCGCGCGCGCGTTCTTGGTGCTCGTCGAGCGTCGCCAAGGTGGAAGGCGTGATGTCGATCTCCAGCGCTTCGAAGACGGCCTCGACCGTAGCCTTGGGATCCGAGACCAGCTCTCTGTAGTCGACGACCGTCCATTTCGTGTCCGGGTGCTTCGCCAACACCTCCATCGGGTAGAGATAGGTGTGCACCGAGTTCGCGATCAGCGCCCGGATGCTCTGCTCGATGCGGGCCTCGCTCCAACCCTGTCTGTGCCAGACCTTGTCGAGCATCTTGAGAAGGCTCGGGATCGCTTCACGGGGATCGCGCATCATGACGACGAAGCGTGCATCCGGAAACTGCTCGATGAGGCTTTCGATTCGCCCCGAATACGACGGATTCTTGCTGCAGTGAGTCTTCTGCGCCCCCGAGACGCAGAGCTGGCGTCGGACACCGTCGGCGTAGGCGCGCATGACACGGCGACGACGCTTCTCAGGCCACTCGTCGACGTAGTAGACATCGAACTCGGGAAGCCCCGGGAACAAGGCAACCCAGGTGCTGGCGACGCAGGATGCGGTGAGCACGAAATCGTCCTCTTCCGGAATGAATAGGCCGATCTCGTGCATGTCGCGGGCCTCGTCGAGCGCCTGGTCTTCGACCGCAACGAGTCTTTTCCCGAAGAACGAGCGAAAGAGCACCCGGTCGATCGCGCCGATGCCACGCAGAATGCGCTTCTGCCAAAGCGATGGGAAGAGCAGCTCGTACAACAGGAAGAAGTTGAATCGGTCCGCATCGCTCACCATCAGCCGGTGGAGCAAGGTCGTACCGCTACGGGCGTGCCCCACCACGAACACCGGCTTGACGACACGCACACGATGAAGTGAGGGCGAGAGCTCGTCCAGCAGATAGAAGAGCGCTGTGACGCCGGAGTAGACCGGGATGATCACGAGGGTCACGAACAACGCCGTGAGACGCGGTCGCAGTGCCGGCTCGCTCCATGCCAGGTGGAGCATCAGACGATAGAGCGTGAAATCGAAGTACAGAGCCGTCTCCCGGTCTACCCGCAGCCGCTCGACCCCGTGCCCAAGGCCGCACTGCCTCTACGCGATGCCATTTCGTTCCTCCTTCACTCCTTTCCTAGACCCTTCGCCATGAAATCGCCGAGTTGATTCACGACCGCTTTCACCGACATGAGCCGGCTCTGGACGAACATGAGCGACTTGTTCACTGGCCCTGGGAGCACGCGAACGCGCTTGCCGAGAGAGTCGAGGACCTCCTTCACGACCGGTCTCGTTTCCATGATGATGAAACGCGGGTAGCCCGATAGGCCGTCGACCTGCGTGTTCATCATGCCCGCAACGAGGACCGTGACGTCGACGCCGGTGCCCTTGAGCTCGTACCAGAGACCTTCGCCAAGAAGGCGTTGGTAGCCCTTGTTCGCCGCGTAAGCGGTTGCGTAGGGTGTCGCGATGACGCCCGCTGCGGATGTGACCACGATGATCCCGCCTCGACCGCGGGCCACCATCGCGTTGCCGAAGGCGTGAATGAGGTGGGTATATGCGCGGGCATTGATGTCGAGCATGGCGTCGAGTTGCTCGGGTTTCATGTCGAGCAAGCCGGGTGTGTCTTTCGGGGTGTACATGTGATTGCACACCAGGAGGCCGACTTCGCGTTCGCCGACGGCCGCAACGAGTGCGTCCCGAAAGTCTCGGCTACCGAGATCCATGCCGATGGAAATCGCCTCGACACCATGGACGTTCCGAATCGCTTCTGCGCGTTCCGCGGCCTCGTGCGCGAGAAGGTCGACCAAGATCAAACGGAGACCGTTCGCGGCCAGCTGATTCGCGAATTCGAACCCTAGACCCTCTGCGCGCCCGGCACCGGTGACCAGCGCCCAAGGTCCGTACTTGGCTTCGAAGCTCTTCCTCATCGCGCGGCCTCCCGACAGAAGTACTCGAAGCCCTCGCGTTCGTCTCCAACAAACTTGTGTGGCGCGCGAGCCGCTCTACGAGGCGACGCAGATCAAGAGGGACGGCAAAACCCCGCCCTTTCGGCCCGAGCCGGACGGCGAAAGGGGTCTTTTGCGCTCCTCGCCTCGACCTGGGTCGGGATGTCCGTCTGGCGAAGGGTCAATCATCGTCGTCGCGCGAGCCGATGCAGCTACCGAAGAGGCAAATCTGGTTTCCTCGACAACGCTCATCGCACCGGCCGCAATTGTCTTCGTCGAACTGGGTATTCACGCAGACTCCGTCGCAGTTGGTGAGTCCCGATTCGCACACGCACTGGTGGGTGCCGACGTCGCATGTCTGGGCGCTCGCACACTGCGAGTCGAAGGCGCATCCCGGTAGACAAGCGCCGCTCGTTTCATCGCAGTAGGTGAATCCGTCACATCCGAGCCCGTTTTCACGGCAGTCATTGGGGTCGATGCACTGGCCCTGCTCACAGGTCTCGCCGACTTCACATGCCGTGGCGCAGCTACCGCAAAAGCGCTCGTCCGTGTCGAGATCGGCACACGCGACGCCGCAGTCGGTGAGCCCTGATTGGCATACGCACTGGTGGGTGGTGACGTTGCAGGTCTGCGTGCTCGCACACTGCGAGTCGAAGGCGCAGCCCGGTAGACAGGCGCCGCTCGTTTCATCGCAGTAGGTGAATCCGTCGCATCCGAGCCCGTTTCCACGGCAGTCATTGGGGTCGATGCACTGGCCCTGCTCACAGGTCTCGCCGACTTCGCATACCGTGGCGCAGCTACCGCAAAAGCGCTCGTCCGTGTCGAGATCGGCGCACACGACACCGCATCGCGCGAACCCTTCATTGCATACACAAGAGTTGCTCGACAGGTCGCATCGGTCGTTTGCATCGAGGCACTGGGTGTCGCGATTGCAACCGGAAAGGCATACGCCGGTTTCCTCGTCGCAGTACGTGAAGCCGGTGCAGCCGATCCCGTTCTCCCGACAGTCCGCCGGGTCGATGCAGAGTCCACCCTCGCAGGATTCGCCACCGAGGCAGCTCGTGTCACAGCCGCCGCAATAGGTCGGATCGGTTCGCGTATCGACGCAGTCTCCCACGCGTGGCGGACAGCGCTCGAAGTCGTCGCTGCAGACGCACTCGTTGGTTTCCGCGTCGCACACCTCGTTGGACGCGCCGCACTGCTCGTCGACTAGACACCCTCGAACGCAGTTTCCGGTGCTTTCATCGCAATAGGAGAAACCCGTGCACCCGATGCCGTTGGTTCGACAATCGCCGAGATCGATGCAGACACCTTCGGAGCAGACGTCGTTGCTCGGACAGATGTTGTTGCAGGCGCCGCAGTGTGCGAGGTCTATGCTGATGTCGACGCAATCGCCGAAGTCGGCCGGACATCGCACGAAGTTGGCGTCGCAAACGCACGTATGGGTTTCGACGTCGCAGCGCTCAGCGCTCCCACATTGGTCGTCCATCGTGCAACCGCGCTCGCAGTTTCCGGTCGATGCATCGCAGTATGTGAATCCATTACAACGGCTCTCGTCATTCCGGCAATCGTCGGGTTCGACGCATTGCCCGCCCGTACACACGGTTCCACTCGCGCAGGTCGTCTCGCAATCGCCGCAAAAACGAGGATCCGTTGCGAAGTCGACACACTCGGTCCCACAAAGAGCTAGCCCTGGCCCACAGCTGACTGGAATGCTGGAGCGCGGCGGCAAGACTCCAGGATCGTCGGTGGCGTCGAGCTGCGCGGGGTCCACGAACTCGTCGATGCACGAAGGCGAGGAACAGGCATCGCCTCGAGGGCATCCGCAGGTCGTCGGTTCTGCGCAGGTGGTTTCCGAGCCCTGACGATCGGGGCACCTTCTGAGGACACGGAACTCGCCCGCCACGAAGCCGGTTCTCGCTCGCCGCGAGACGACGACGCTTTCCTCGAGCATCCCGTCCAGCTCGACCACCACCTGTCGATCGATGTCGGAGGTGACGGGTACGATGCTGAACGAGGCGGGGAGCTCGACGGATGTGGACCCTTCGCTTCCTTCGGCCGTCAGCATGAACTCGCGCGACCACGTTTGAACGTCCTCGGTACCGTCCTCGGACACTTTGTACACGCGGGCTCGGACGCGGTCGACCTCCACCGGAACTTCGTAGTCCGTGTCCATGACGACGACGAGATGCGTGTCGGGGCTCTCCGAGCATGCGGCCACGCACAGAAGCACTGGAATGAAAGCAACGAGAAGCGGGAATTTTCGTAGAGGGCGTTGAAACACTGAGGTATCGAGCGGATGGAGGTTCGGGGGGCTTCGGAGATTACCGGGCTGCAGCGCATCGGCAAGCCGTCCAAACGAGGC
>CBDUCC010000118.1:0-10073 GCA_965365555.1 uncultured Myxococcales bacterium
GTTCCCTACGCCCCACTCTACTTGCTCTCGGCGCTGTTCATGTGGGTACTGCCGCCGATCGTCGCCACCAAGGTGGCCGCGGCCCTCATGCTCGCGATGTTGCCCGGCGGGCTGATGGTGCTTTGTTGGGGGCTGAAGAAGTCACCGCTTCTCGGACTCTGGGGACTCGTGCCCGTCTGGGGCGTAGTCACCCATTGGGGTTTCATCAGCTACGTCGCCGGGCTCGGCCTGTTCGCAGCGAGCCTCGGGCTCGCATTGCGCCTCGCCGAGCGGTCGACCCCTCGTCGGCAGGCTCTTCTCGCCGCGGTCCTCTTACTTCTGTTCTTCACGGACGTCTTCCGCTTCCCGATGACGATCGCGATGCTGCTGGTCACCGCGCTGGTGATGAGCCGTCGCGTCGATAGCGTTCGCGCTCTCTTGTTGTTCGCCGGCGTCGCAGCCGGACTCTTCATCGCCTGGTGGGGCACCCAACCCGACCCGATGGCGATGGCCAGCGGCTGGATCCGGCGCCCCGACTTCGGGCGGCTGGTCGAAGTCGGGAGGTACGCCTTCGACATCTATCTCGACGACGGAGACAGGTTGATGTTTCGCCGGGTAGGGCTCCTCTTCGGCTTCACGGCAGTGGCTCTCGCGATCGTCGCGATCGTCCGCCTACGCTCCTGGCCGAGTGGCGGTTGGGTCGTTCCGGCGCATGCCGTCGTCGGCATCGCGATCGCCTTCTTCATCCTGCTTTACATCACGCTCCCGATGGAGAAGGGGATCTGGTGGTACGTGTTTCCCCGCGAGGTCACCGGCGCCCTTTTTGTGCTTCCGGCGCTCCTTCCAAACCTTCCGCGCAAGACCTGGGCCCAGCTCGGTTTCGCCGTCTGGACGGCAGTCGCGATCGCGCCACTGGCGGATTTCGTCGCCGAGGCTCACCGGGAGTTCGGTGTCACGACGGTTCATTTCCGTGAGGTCGTTCGAGAGCTTCCGAAGGCCCCCAAGCTCTTGTACCTGGTCTACGACCACGAAGGTTCCCGCGCCCAAAGCAGCCCCTACGTGCATCGGCCTGCCTACGCACAGGCCGAGCGCGGCGGTTGGCTCAGCTACCTTTTCGCACAGTTCGAGCATTCCCCACTCCGGTATCGAAGCGAAACCGATCCGGAGGCCGATATCCCGCCGAGGACCCCGGCTCGCTGGGAATGGAGCCCTCAGCTTTTCCAACTCGACCGTCATGGTGATTTCTTCGACTGGTTTCTCATCCGCCGCGTGAGCTCACCTGACGAGTTGTTCGCCTCCGATCCGGCGATTGTGCGGGTGGCGCATTTCGAGAACTGGTGGCTCTACCATAGGCGCCCGGGCTCGGCTGGACCGGCTCCGGAAACACCCTAGATTACCGTCACGATGGACCTCTCGAGTCAGAAAGAGCGCTGGGCCGTGTGGTCGGTTCAAGCGCGCAATTTTGCGAAGCGTGAAAACTACCCGGACGCGGTCGCCCGGATGAATCTAGTGCACAAGTCGATCGAGGAGGCTCTCGCCGGGGTCACCGATCCCGCAGACCGCGAAGAATTGCAGGCCCTTCGGTTGCGCTCCGAAGAGCAGCTCGCCGAGCTTCGCGCCCGGTACGAGGCCTGGCGCTCCGAGATCGCGGCGCGCCGGCAGCAGACGATCGACGGCGCGGCCGAAGAGATGGCGCGGCCGATTCCCTCCCCCGTCGAATGAGCGTGCCGGCATCCACCTGTTCGCTGGCTTCGCTTCGAGTGAACGAGCCCCTCGCGGGCACCGCCGTCGAGTCCGTGGACCGCTGGCTCTTGCTCGAAGTGACGGATGTCTGGGCCCCAAAGGTGCTCCAGACCGAAGCGCTGTCAGCGGAGGTTCGGGATCGGCTCGCCACATGGACGGCCGAGGGTTCCCGTGCACGTCTGCAGCTCATTCGGCGGCCCGGTCGTTCGGGCAAGCGCCCGCTCTTCGCCGTGGTCAGCTCCGAGGGACGCGCCGCACGCGTCGAGCTCGACCGCTTCGAGGACCTGCTCGACCTCGATCTCGACACGATGCCTACCGACGAGAGCGATCCGATGCTTCTCGTTTGCGTTCATGGTCGGCGCGATCGCTGTTGCGCGCAGCACGGCAGTGCCCTCTACCGCGCGCTTCACTCACAGGTCGACGAGGTCTGGCAGACGAGTCATTTGGGCGGACATCGCTTCGCCGCCTGTGCGCTTTCGTTGCCAGACGGGTTCATGTATGGGCGAGTCCGTCCCGAGCACAGCGACCGCATGGCCGCCGCACTGCGAGCCTGCGAGGTCGCTGACCTCGACCTGCTCCGAGGTCGTTGCTCCTACGACCGGCCGACGCAGGCCGCAGAGATCTTCGCACGTCGACGAAACGGTGAAGTCTCGATCGACGGCTTCGACTGGCTCGGAACGTCCGCGAATGGACCCGAAGCATGGACGGTCCGATTTCGTTCCGCCGCCGGCGAACACACCCTCGACGTTCGACTCGAGCGCACGGGCGCCGTCCGTGCGGCGAGCTGTAACGGAGAGCCCGAGCCGTTGACGAGCTTCGTCGAAGCCTGACGGCTGCGGGGCCCACCGTTGGGCTCGACGCTGACACCGGCCCCGCCATGGGCTAGAAGTCCCCCTGTGGAACTCTGGTTGCTCCTCGCTTGGGCACTTTCCGGCGCCGCGCTTCTCTTCACCCATCTGCTGATGGCTTGGCGAGTGCTGTCCGGACCGCTGACCGCCCGATGGCGCTACCTCGGCTTCCTCGTTCCCATCCTCACTCCGGTCGTCGCCTGGCGTGGCGGCAATCGGCTCGGGCCGATCACTTGGGGGCTCTTGTTGGTCATCTATTTGTCGGCGCGCGCAATCGAGGCTTGATGTCGCAACCCTCCTCCTATCCATTCCTGGTCGTTCGTCTTCAGCCCCAGGAAGTCGAGCTCGCCGAGTATCGGCTCTGGGAGCTCGGGGCGACGGGAATCGAGCAACGCGATCAGAGCACCATCGTCCGCGAAGCGACACGGGGAGAGGTCGTGCTGCGAGCGGCCTTCGAGGACGAGCCAACTGCCCGGAGCGCCTGCGACTCGGTAGCCCGACACTACAGGGTAGAGCTCGAGCTGGTCCCTCACCAGAACTGGGCGACCGAGTGGCGGGAGGGCTTCGGCCCTCAGCGCATTGGTCGGCGCCTTTTGCTTCATCCTTCTTGGGAGCCCGTCGAGGGAGGGCCTGGAGATGTGGTCCTCGAGATCGATCCGGAGAACGCGTTCGGCAGCGGCGACCACGAGACCACGCGTCTCGTGTTGCGCCTGCTCGATCAGCGGGTTGCCGGCGGCGAGCGCGTTCTCGACGTCGGGTGCGGGAGCGGGATCCTCTCGATTGCGGCCGTTCGCCTGGGCGCCGCCGCGGCCCTCGGAGTCGACATCGAAGATGACGCCGTTCAAGTGGCAACGCGAAACGCCGCGCTGAACGCTGCAGCCTCTGCAACCGAGTTTTCCAAGGCATCGCTCGATGGTTTGACGGGGAGCTACGACATCGTTCTCGCAAACATCGAGACCCGGGTGTTGCTGTACATGACCGCCGCGCTTCGTGCGCGCATGGCACCGGGCGCGATTCTGATCCTGAGCGGGATCCTTCTCGAGGAGAAAGCGGGGTTGCTCGCGGCCTATTCGGCCATGCACCTCGAAGAGCTGATCGAGGAGGGAGAGTGGTGTGCCTGCGTCCTCACAGAGGGCCCGCGGTGACGCTCCGCCGACTCCACGTGGTAGACCTTCCATCGGGCGGTGGAACCGTCGTCCTCGACGATGCCGCGAGCCGACACGTCCGCGTCCTTCGCCTTCGCCCTGGCGATCGCGTCGAGCTCTTCGATGGGGAAGGGCGAGTCGCGGAGGCACAGCTCGAGTCGATCGGGGACTCCGTCGTCTGTATTGCGGAGGGCGCCCGGCAGTTGGCGACCCGACGAGCGAGACTGGTCCTCGTTCTCGGCTTACCCAAGGGAGCGAAGCTCGACGTGTGCGTTCGGATGGCCACCGAGCTTGGCGTCGACGAGATCGCGCTGCTCATGGCGGAGCGCTCCGTCCCGCGCTGGGATCCAGGCCGGGGCAGGGCCAAGGTCGACCGCCTGAATCGCATCGCCGCCGAGGCTGCAGCGCAGTCCGAGCGGGCCGACCTGCCGACGGTCCACGCCCCTCGAACTTGCGACGAGCTCCTCGCAGCGTTTCCCGCCCAGGCGCAGGGAGTCCTATTCGGCGCGCGCGCCCGCGGCGCGCTCGAGCTCCCCGAGAACACCCAGGAGGTATGGTGCGCCGTGGGTCCCGAAGGGGGATTTGCGAGGCATGAGCTCGCCGCGTTTGAAGCCGCTGGCTTCCGGGCAGCCAGTCTCGGGCCCACGATTCTGCGCGTCGACACCGCGGTCGCGGCAGCATTGAGCCTGGTCCGCGACCGGGCCGACCTCTTGCAACCACGTTGACAGAGCGATCCAACCGGCGCCACCATGCTCTCCAAGGCATGTCGGTTCTTGCATCGCTCCTGGTTCGCGACCAGCTCATTCCCGTCGAGCGGGTACAGCAGGCAATCCAGGAGCAGGTCATCCGAGGGGGCAACTTGGACACCGTTCTCCTCGAGCTCGGCTACGTCGCGGAGAACACGATGAATGCGTACTCGGCAGCAGTCTTCGGCCTTCTGCCCGGGACTCGGAACGAAGTCATGGCATCGCCGATAGGGACCATCCGATTACTTCCACGCGAGTTCGCCGTCCGTCATCGCGTGATTCCGGTGGCGCGGACCGAGGATGCGGTCGTCCTCGCGGTCGATCGGCCTCTTCCGGAAGCGACTCTTCGTGAGATCTCGTTCGAGCTCGGCATCGACCCCGTGCAGCGCATCGTTTGTTCCGTGCGGGTCGAAGCCGGCCTCGCGCAGCACTACGACATCGAGATGACGACGCGCATGAGGTACCTGAACGAGATGCTCATGGCCTCGGATCCAGGCCCCATCCCGTACGTTGCCCCGTTCGAGGGGGTCGGGAAGCGGAGCTCGCTTCCACCCAAGAAGGAGGTCTCAGGCTCCTTTCCGCGCGTCGAGTCGTCGGTTCCGGCGCCGGTGGGAATCGCGGATACTGAGCCGCCGCCGGCGGTGATGCCCGACATCATTTCGTCGGTTCCGGCCGGGACGTTTCGCGATTCGGATCCAGCCGTCCCCTCGCGGAAGCGATCGGAGCCGGTCGGCGGGTTCGTCGATGCCAGTCGATACAGTCTTCCCCCCCGGCCGCCGGAGGTGCTCGGTCGACCCACCGCGCAGCATCGCTTTTCGAGCGGACCCGTCCGACACTCTCCCACCCGATCCGGGGCTCCTCGGGGCCTCCACTCTGCGGCGCGGTGGAAAGCGGTGCCGGCTCCGAAGAAGTCCCGACACTCCTCGCCTCCGGATCCGAGGCGAGACAACGACGGCAGCGCAATCAGCCACGACGTCGTTTCGTTCGGTTCCGAAATGCCAGTCCTTCCGATCTCCGACCCGGCGCCGGAGCCGAGCGGCGACGCAGAGCGACGTTGGCGGCCGGCGCCGCCGCCGGAGGGCGAGCTTCCGAGCGTGATCGTCGAGGTCGGGGACGATGTCGAGCGCATCGTCGATACGCTTCGCAATGCCGCTCCCGACGATGAGATGGTGATCCTCCCATTGCTTGCTCTGGGAGAAGCGGCGCTACCCGCGTTGAGCCGAGAGTTCCCCGGGAGGCTCTGGTTCGATCGCAGCCAGCCGTACTCGCGGGTCCCGGCAGGTCGCGATGTTTCAGCGATCGCCCGAGCTTTCGTAGCGTTCGGACGCCGCTCCGTCCCCTACCTCATCCCGCTGCTCGACCATCGGGACGCCGACGTCCGCTACTACGCCACGGTACTCGCATCCGAGTTCGTCCACCCAGACTTGGTTCAACCGGTGGGCCGCCGAATCTTCGACAGCGATGCCGACGTCAGAAGCAGTGCGTATCGTGCTCTCAGTGTTCTTTACGCGTGTGAGGTCGAGTTCATGCAGCTCGTCGAGCGTCTGCGAGCGTCGGCTCGTGATGATCGCGCAGTCGATCCTCAGGTCGCCTCGATCGATGCACTCGGCCGCCTTCGTGATGCGCCTTCGTTCGAGTTCCTCATCTCGCTTCTCGACCGCGAGGAGACGTCCATCCTTCGGGCCGCGCATGCCAGCCTCGTTCGCTTGAGCTGCCAGGACTTCGGGATCCACAAGAGAAAGTGGACGACCTGGTTCGACAGGAACCGCGATCGCCACCGGGTGGAGTGGTTGATCGACAGCTTGATGCACTCCGATCCCAGATTGCGCCGGCGCGCCAGCGAAGAGCTCAAGCACCTGACGCAAGAGCAGTTCGGCTACGATCCCCAGCAGGCGAAGAAACAGCGCGAGGTGGGGCAGCGACAGTACCGAGCCTGGTGGCAGAGGGTCGGGTTTCGGATGTTCATCCCTGCGAGCGCTGACGATTCTGGTCAGGCCCAGAGCGAGTGATAGACTCCGCCGGCTCCGAATAGGCGATCTCGATACGTGCGAATCACCAGGCTCCTCATGATCCTGGGCCCGGCTGCGGTGCTCTACGCGCTTGCCGCCCGGGCCTCTACCGGCGCCGCGCCCTCACCCGAGTGGCTCGTCGCGCTGGCTTCGCTCGGGTTCGCGTTCTCGTCATTGGCTACGATCGGCTCCCAACAGAACCGTCGCATCCTCGCGCTCGCGATCATGGGAGTCAGCCTGGGGGTCGCCATCGCCTCCCGAGCCACCTCTTCCCCGCTGCTCGAAGCAGCTCACGGACTCGCGTGGTTGATGGTCGCCGCTCTCGCGCTCGGGCTCGCGCTTCCGGGTCGAATGCACCGGTTCGCACGAACCGCGGCGCTCGGCGGCCTCGTGATCGCGGCTCTCTGCGCCGCGCTGCTCGCGCGAGCCGGGCTTCTGCCTTCCCATGCGTTCGAGGTGGTGGTCGTCTTCGGCCTGTTGGCGTCGGCTGCCGTCCATCAGCTCGTCCTGGCGGGTCGGGGGCACTCCGTCGAAGCTGGGATGTCCGCGATCGCGATCGTCGGACTCACCGTAGGCCTCGCCTATGCTTGGTTTGGACCCTTCGAGGGCTTGCTCGCCACGGTCGTCGAAATCGGGGTCGCGCTCTTGCTTTGGCTGGGACACCTCGCCTGGGTCGACCCGCGTTGGCGAGCGCTTCGCAGAGCGGCAGCGCCTCTGATCCTGTCTTCCGTCGCCTGCTTCGCCCTCTTCTACGCGGCTGGACCTTCTGGTGCGCTCGAGCCCTGGGAGCTAGGCGCCGTCGCGCTTTGTGCCGGGCTCCTCTGGTGGGTCACGTTCGCCCTGGCGCGCCGGCTCACGAAGCGCGCGATCTGGAGCTCCTCCCCCCTGGTTGCTGAGTCTGCGCGCGCGGCTTGTGTAGGCGTCGCCGAGGCCTCGGAGCTCGATGCCGTCGCGACGGCCGCGCTTGCACCATTTCAGACGACCGGGTCTGATCCCGAGATCTCCCCAGAGCTTTGGATCTTCGAGCCCCCGTTGCGAGCTCGGCCGGACGCGGGGAATCGGGTCTCCATCCGAACGTGGGACGCGCCGGAGGCATTGCTTCGTGCGCTCATGAGCACTGATCTCGGCACGACCGTCGACATCGTACCGCTTCGATCTCGAGTCGTTCGAGAGCCTTCCGTCCGCGAGTTGGCCGAGCTGATGGAGCGCCGCGCCCTCGGGGCACTGGTTCGCTGCGTTCATCTCGACCACCTCGAGGGTCTGCTGCTGCTTCCGCTGAACGGCCGCGGCGAGCCGCTCGCTCCGGTCGAGGTCGACCAGCTCGGACGCCTGGGTCGGGTCCTCGGCAGCCAACTTGCCGCGACCCTCGCCCAGCGGCGCGCAGAGAGCCACATCCATCAGATTACTGAGCTTCGGCGCGAAGCGGAGCGCCAGGTCGACGTGCTACGCGGCGAGGTCGAGCAGCTTCGGCAACAGTGCGATGTTCTCGGCCGAGGCCTTGCGGAAGACCAAACCCTTCACGTCGCGTACAGCCCTTCGATGCGTCGTGTGCAGACGCGGGCTATCGAGCTCGCCCCAGGGGATGAACCCGTGCTCTTGGTCGCTGCCGCCGGCTCGCCCGTGTTGCCCGTATCCCGCTTCATCCACGACCGCGGCCCTCGATGGAGTGCACCGTTCGTCGTTGCCGACTGCGCCGCAAGGACCCCCGAGGAAGTGATGCAGCTACTGTTCGGCTCGTCTGAAGAGCGGGCCGGGTGGTTCGAGTCGGCCACTGGGGGAACGCTTCTGCTGCGGCATCTCCCAGCGCTTCCAGGGGTTGCTCAGTCTCGGTTGGTGGAGGCTCTCTCGAGGGTCGAGGCGCGCCTCGAAGGTGCGGCCAAGCAGCTGGCTCCGCCTCGCATCATCGCCACCTCCCGTGCCGGGATGAAACAGCTCCGGAGCGAAGGGGCTCTCGATCCGGAGCTCGTGCGTCGACTTGAGGCGAACGTCCTGGTGATTCCCCCGCTTCGCGAACGCCGCGAGGATGTCCCCTCGCTTTGTCTGCTGGCCGTGGATCGCGCATGCAGAGTTCTCGCCCGCGATCCGCTGGGGATCGACCCATCGGCCATGGGTGCCCTCGTCGATCACGACTGGCCCGGGGACGTCGCCGAGCTCGAGCTGGTCATCGAGCTCGCCGCCGATCATGCACACGGAAAGACCATCACCCTGTCCGACCTGCCGCCGCTCGCCTGGGCGACCGGGGAGCGAGTGGAGTCGCTCGACGGAACGTATCTCGAGGTCGAGCGGCGCCTCCTCGAACAGGCGATCAGGCGCGCAGGCGGGAACAAGAGCGAGGCGGCGCGCCGTCTCGGCCTGAAGCGCACGACGTTCCTGGACAAGCTTCGGCGACACGGCCTCGAAAACGGAGGGGCCGACGAGTCCGGAGAATCGGCCCTAGGATGAAAATATGACGCCGGTCCTGCTTTGGGACGTGATGAGCACCTTGGTTCACGACCCCTTCTTCGAGGAGATGCCCGAGTTCTTCGGCGTCTCGTTCGAAGAGCTCATCAAGATGTTGAAGCCGGGTCCATGGGTCGAGTTCGAGCTTGGCCTTCGTTCGGAATCCGAATTTCTCGATGACTTCTTCGCCGATGGTCGCCCGTTCGATCAACAGGGCTTCGTCCGGCAGGTTCGGAGTGCGTATCGTTGGCTCCCCGGAATGGAAGGTCTACTCGCGGAGCTCCATGCCGGAGGGCTCAGCATGCATGCGTTCTCGAACTATCCCGAGTGGTACCGAATGATCGAAGAGCGCCTCGAGCTTTCCCGTTTCGCGAGCTGGACGTTCGTCTCTTGTCGGATGGAGCTCCGCAAGCCGGATCCGGCAGCCTACCAGCATGTCCTCGAGCGGCTTGGAGTGCCTGCCGAGGGATGTCTGTTCGTCGATGACCGCTCGAGCAACTGCGAGGCAGCACGCCGTGCCGGTATTCCGTCGATCCGATTCCAAGGCGCTGAATCGCTCCGCGAATTGCTGGCAGAGCGCGGGCTCCTCTAGCCGAGTGCGCTTTGCTTCGCCCACCAGCGCTGGTAGTGCTGCTGAGCCTCGACGAAGGCCTCGCGGTCTGCCGTCTCCGAGAGTGGTTGGAGAAACCGGGTCAGCCGCCACAGCTCCCGTGACGCCAGCAGGCGAATGTTGGTGCGACCGTCGCCAAGACCCTCGATCAGCCACTGGATTCGAATCTCCTGACCGCGCTCGGAGAGCCACCGAAGCCAGGGCTCTCTCGAGAACCCGAAGTCGTGTGCGGTCAAGACTCGTAGGCCCACGCGCGAAGCGGTGCCGATGCCTCGGTCCTGATCGGCGAGCAGCTCGACGAAAAGTGCGGCCGAAGCTTCGTCACGCAGCTGAGTGAGTGCCGAGATCGCCCGTCGGCGCGTACCGATCGGCATTGCCATGTCGGACGCATGTTTCCGAATCCCTGCTAGCGCCGCCCGGTACAGGGGCTCGTGCTCGTAGCTGCTCAGCAGATGAAGGGCGACACGGCGGCACTCGCGGTCCGCGTCGAGTGCGACCGGAGCGAGTGGCGCGACGAGTCGGGGGTTGGCATACGCCGCACAGACGACGGTCGC
>CBDUCC010000119.1:0-9991 GCA_965365555.1 uncultured Myxococcales bacterium
GTGACTCGTGATGGGGGGTAGGATGACCCCCACGCTCCCCACTATGACCCTTGAAACCATCATGGACAGCCCTTCCGGCGCGAGTGGATCCGACCAGGACCTGCTCGCAGGCCTCAACCCCCGCTCAGGAGAGCGCCGTGGTCCACGACCACGGTCCGTTGCTGATCCTGGCCGGGGCGGGCTCGGGCAAGACCCGTGTGATCACGGCGCGCATTGGACGCCTTCTGGCCTCCGGCGTTCCCCCTGGATCGCTTCTGGCGGTCACGTTCACCAACAAGGCGGCCAACGAGATGCGAGAGCGCATCGCTGCGACGGTGGGCCCCAAGGCGGCCGAGGCGATCTGGCTCTCGACGTTTCACAGCTTCGGAGTGCGCTTCGTCCGCACCGAATCGAAAGCGCTCGGTCTCGGCTCGCGCTTCACGATCTTCGACCAAGGGGACAGCCTCGGCGTCGTTCGCGATCTCCTCAGAACGGAGTCCAGCGCGGACCGCCGCCTCGATGCGCAGGCGATCTTGTCGCGAATCTCGCTCTGGAAGAATGCAATGCGTACCCCGGCGGAGGTCCGCCCCAAGGATGATGAGTACGACGAAGCCGCAGCCAGCATCTACGGCGCATACGAGGAGACGCTTGCTGACATGCATGCGGTCGATTTCGACGACCTGGTCATCAAGCCGGTCCTCCTGCTTCGGGAACGCCCGGGCATCCGTCACAAGTGGCGTACCCGATTCGAACACATCCTCGTCGACGAGTTCCAAGATACGAACCTCGCGCAACTCGAGCTCGTGCGCCTACTCGCCAACGAGCGCGGCAACGTCTGTGTCGTCGGCGATGATGACCAGTCGATCTACGGCTGGCGCGGCGCTTGCGTCGACAACATCCTCGATTTCGACCGGCACTTTCCGGGCGCGGCCCTCACCAAGCTCGAACGGAATTACCGATCTCGTGCGTCGATCCTCAACGTCGCGAACGCGGCGATCGCGCAGTCTCCGAAACGTCCCTACGCCAAGGTGCTCGAAGCCTCCCGGCAGGGCGGTCTGCCGGTCAGGGTCTGCGCTCTTCCCGAACCACAGGATGAGGCCAAATTCGTCGCTTCGGAGATTCGCAAGGTTCACAAGGAGGGCACCGATCTGGCCGACGTTGCGGTCCTTTACCGCTCCAACGCCCAGGCCAAGCTGATCGAGGAAGAGCTCCGCATCGCCGGCATTCCATATCGCGTGTTCGGTGGGACCAAGATGTTCGATCGCAAAGAGGTGAAGGACGGCATCGCCTACCTTCGGGTCGCGCTGAATCCGAGAGATGAGCTTTCGCTTCGTCGTATCGTCAACTCGCCTGCCCGCGGGCTCGGAACGCAGTCGCTGCGTCAGATCGCTCAACACGCGAGCGAGCAACGGATGAGCCTGCTCCGTGCCGTTCGAAACGCCCCCCAGATCGCGTCACTCTCCGCCCGCGCGAAGAGCTCCGCCGTTGCCCTGGCCGATGCGATTGACCATGCGGCCAGGGGATTTCGTGAGGGAGCCTACGCGGACACGGCGCGCTCGTTTCTCCAAGCGGTGGGGATGCTCCGCGACGACGGAGACCGCTCGCCCGAGGCCAAGCGACGTCTCGCAAACGTTCAATTCTTGCTCCGAAGTGTCGAGCGTCTAGAAGCGCGTGCGGGCTCGGATCGCGAAGCTCTGCAGAGCTTGCTGCACCACATCGCGCTCGACTCGACCGATGACTCCGAATCCGAACCCGGGCGGGAGGTCACGCTCTCCTCGCTCCACTCCGCAAAGGGTCTCGAGTTTTCGGTCGTCTTTCTCGTCGGCTGCGTGGAAGGTGTTCTGCCCCATGCACGCACCACGGATCCCCGAATCACCGACGCCTCGATGGCGGATATCGAGGAGGAGCGACGACTATTCTACGTCGGCGTGACTCGAGCTCGGGATGTTCTTTACCTCACGCGGCATCGAGAACGGGTCCACCGCGGGCGGCTCGCCAAGATCACACCCAGCCGCTTTCTCGACGGACTGCCCGAAGCCGACATCGAGAGCTACCAGAGCCCCGAGAGTCGGGAGCTCGAACGCCAGGAAGTCGCCGACATGGCCAAGGCTCTGCTCGAACGCCTCGGAGCGACGCCCGACTGAGCCGTGGCCCACCCTGAAGGGCGGTTGCCCGCCCGCCTTCGGCTCAGGCCTCAGGCGATAGCCGGTACTCCCACTGGCATGCGATGTCAGTCGAGTCGCGGCGCGGCGGTAGCTTGAGCGGCCTGCATTCGATCTTTCGATTGAGCATCTCGCCCGAGATCGGCAGGGCTTCGAGACAGATGTCGCAGCAGTGCTTCAAGCGGTCTTCGTCGAAATGCTCGAAGCGATCGAGGGCGGGGCAGCGATGGTGTGTCAGCGTTCCATGGCCGGGACCCTCGAGCTCCAGCTCCACGTCGAGAATTCCGACCTCGCCGGGCGCAAACTGAAAGCTTCGGAGCAGCGCTTCGACGTCGTTTCCGCGGACCCCCATCACCTCCTGACCGATCTGGAGGTCGTACTCGGCAGCACCGCGGTCGATCCATACCGCCTTCTCGAGCTCTTGGGCCGCCGCAGTTCCGAAGCGCTTGCGGACGCCCGTGTACCAACGGTCCGTCGTCAACATGTAGGCGAGGGCGGCGTAGTTCCATAGGAGCGCCAGAGTCCCCGCGTCGAGCTCCTGCTCGACTCTTTGCTCGAACGCGTCGACGTCGATCCCGAGCGCATAGTCGCCCTGCGAGGCCTGCCACGCTTTCAAGAGCACGACGAAGCCGAGCTCGATCCCCTTCCCGCGGGACAGCGCATAGACTCGTCCGGGGCGCCCCTCCCAGTGGTACTTGGCAAAGGGAAGCCGACGGCTCAGACGAGAGGCGCTGGGCCCAACCAAGAGCAGCCGAAACCAGCCCCGGCCGTCGAGCAGCTCCCTCGGCGTCTGCGCCTGGCGCCGATCCGCGACGGTCAGCATCTCGGGCTGAAGCTCCGTCGCCGCAACGATGAATCGAAGGTCGTCCACGAAGAGCTGCTTTGCTGAGGCCCCCCTGCGGCGAAGCGGCCAGGACGCGAGAGCGATCGCGTTGGCGGTCTCGATTCCGTACCGGTCACTCACCGTCCGTGCCCATTCGTCACTGAGGTGCTCGTGCGCTCTCGCCGTCCGTCGCCAGAGCTCCACCAAGGTATCTCGGGGTAGCTCTTCGGGTTTCAGCCGCGGTCGAAACGCATCCGCCATCACGGTTGGGCATTGTCCCACCATCGCGGCAAATCGGCCACCGAGTCGAGCACCGCGTCGGGCGCGACTTCACCCTGGAGGTCTTTGTGGCGGAATTTGCCAGTCCGAACCAGGACGCCCCGCAGACCGGCGGCCTGTGCGCCGCCGACGTCGCTGAGGACGTCATCGCCGACCATGACCGTGTCTCGCTTCGAAACCCCGAGCTTTGCGACGGCGCCGTGGAAGAAGGCTTGGGCCGGCTTCCCCATCACGACGGCCTCGCAGTCTGCTGCGTGTTCGAGCGCCTTGATGAACGGGGCTACGTCCAATACCAGGCCATCGTCCGCTTGAGCGTACCGTGACATCCCGAGCGCCACCAGGGTGGGGCGCGGCTCGTTCATCAAGAGTCGAAAGGCTCGATTGAGCGTGGCGAAGTCCCAGGCTTCGCCGATGTCTCCAACGACCACGCTCGTTGCGCCTTGCCCCTGATCGGCTCCGAGGACGGGGAGCCCTTCGAAGTCTCCCCGCGTCGCCTCTCGCACGAAGAGCGCGAGCGGTCCTCCTTCGCGTTCGAGTAGATAGTCCCGCGCCGCCACGGGCGGCGTGAAGATCCGTTCCTCGGAGACCCTCAGGCCGAGGCCGGCCAGCCGTTCCACTAGCGCACGCCTCGGCTTCGAGCTGGTGTTGGTGACGAACAGGTGCGGTACGCTGCGCTCGTCGCACCAGCGGATCGTATCGATCGCACCGTCGATGACGCGGTCGCCCTGATAGAGGACCCCGTCGAGGTCGAAGAGAATCGCCCGCATGACATCCTCCTTCCCCGGTCTGGCGAGTATACGACGGTCGAGGAGGACATGGGAGTCCGTTCGTCGGGGAGGGCGCGGGCCCGTTCCAGCGATGCGCCTCGGTCTGGGTTGTGCACGCGCCTTTGCGCAGTCTATTCTGCGCCCCCATGACATTATCGCTTCAGGAGATCTCCGACCGCATGGAGATCGAAGATTTGGTCTACGAATATGCCGCGGTCATCGACCAGAAGCGCTTCGATGACCTCGCTCAGGTGTTTACCGAGGATGCCCAGATCGACTACAGCGAGGTCGGCGGGCCGGTCGGCAATCTCGAACAGATCATCGCTTTTCTCAAGCAGGTCATGGGCATGTTCCCCAACCATCAGCATCTCAACGCGAACCCCCAGATCCGCGTGGACGGAGACAGCGCCACCGGTCGGGTGATGTGCTTCAATCCCCAAGAGATCGCGAAACCCGACGGGAGCACGCACATCTTCATGGTCGGGCTTTGGTACGTAGACGAGTACCGGCGCACCGAAGACGGCTGGCGAATCAGCAAGCGCACCGAAGAGAAGAGCTACCTCTTCAATCCTCCGATCTGATTCTAACCCTCAGCGCTGCGTCACGGGGACGTATTCACGGCGCGTGTGGCCCGTGTAGATCTGACGCGGTCGGCCGATGCGGACGTTCGGGTCGTCCATCATCTCTTTCCAATGGGCGATCCAACCCGGGATCCGTCCCATGGCAAAGAGCACGGTGAACATCTCCGTGGGGATGCCCATCGCCCGGTAGATGATGCCGCTGTAGAAATCGACGTTTGGGTAGAGCTTTCTCTCGATGAAGTAGTCATCGGAAAGCGCCACTTCTTCGAGCTGACGCGCAATGTCGAACAGCTCGTCGTTGATCTTCAGGTGACCCAAAAGCCGGTCGGCGTACTTCTTGAGAATCATCGCGCGCGGATCGAAGTTCTTGTAAACGCGGTGACCGAAGCCCATCAGGCGGCGTTCGCGGCTCTTGACCTGCTGCATGAAGGCCTTGGGGTCGCCGCCTTCATCGCGGATCTCCTTGAGCATCTCGATGACGGCTTGGTTGGCACCGCCATGAAGCGGGCCCCAGAGGGCCGAAATCCCCGCGCTGATGGCCGCATAGAGGCTCGCCTGGCTCGAACCGACCAGACGCACGGTCGAGGTGGAGCAGTTCTGCTCGTGATCCGCGTGAAGGATCAACAGGACGTTCAGCGCACGCACCAACTCGGGGTCGGGCTCGTACAGAGGCTCCGCCGGGTGCGAGTACATCATGTGGAGGAAGTTGCCGCAGTAGTCGAGCTCGTTCCGCGGGTACTGTACCGGTCGGCCTTGCTTCTTCTGGTAACTGAAGGCGGCGATGGTGCGAAGCTTCGACAGGAGGCGCGCGATGTGTTGCTGATTGTGGGTGTCGGGCTCCAGGCTGTCCGGGTAGTAGGCGGACAGCGCGCTGACCATCGACGAGAGGATCGCCATCGGGTGCGCGCGCGAAGGAAAGCCGTCGAAGAAGTGGCGCATGTCCTCGTGGAGCATGCTGTGATAGGTGAGCGAGGTGGAGAATTCTTCGAGCTGCGCCGCGCTCGGAAGCTCTCCGTAAATCAGCAAGTAGCTAGTCTCGACGAATGTCGACTCTTCCGCGAGCTGCTCAATCGGATAGCCTCGGTAGAGGAGAATGCCCTCTTCACCATTGATGAAGGTGATCTCACTCTCGGTCGCGCCGGTGTTCATGTACCCGGAGTCGAGCGTGATGAGACCGGTATCCTTGCGCAGGCTTCGGATGTCGATACCGCGCTCTTGGTAAGAGCCTTCGACGATCGGCATCTCGTAGCTCGTGTCGTCGTACTGGAGGTTTGCTTTCTCGGTCATGGTTGACAAAAGGTCTAGCTTGCCGAGCCTCAGCCGGCAACGTCGGAACGGCCGGCTGTTTCGAGAGCGTTTCGTAGCGTTTTTCCAACCGAAAGTTCGCGTCCATTGCGCTGGCGGAGACTTGTTTCTACTATCGCGCCGATGATCGCGAAAAAACGCCTCGCCCTCACGGGCACAGTGCTTCTTGGCCTCGTCTGCGCGCTCTCCGCGTGCGGCAGCAGCGATTCTCCGAGCGAGCCGCTCCGGATTCTCGTCACGAATGACGATGGAGTCGGTGCGGAGGGCATCGACCTGGTCGTTCAGGCGCTGGTGGAGGACAGCAACAACATCGTCATCGTCAGCGCTCCCGCGGACGAAACGAGCGGGTCTGCCGACACCACGGTAGACGACGATCCGCCGCCGCCCTGCGCCGATGGCACCGGCGAGGGCACCGAAGCCGCGACGGCGAGCGGGTACGAGAGCGACGTTTGGGCCGTGGACGGATGTCCGGCAGACGCCGTTCTGTTCGCGTTGGAGAACCTCTATTCAGACGAGCCGCCGCATGTCGTTCTATCCGGAATCAACGCCGGCCAGAACGTGGGCTTCATCAGCGAGACGATCATCTCCCAGATTTCGGGAACGGTTGGCGCTGCGAAGACCGCGGCCTGCTCCGGGGTGCCGGCTCTTGCATCCTCGCAGGGATCGGCACCTTCCGGAGGAGAGATCGACTACCAGACTGGTCTTCAAGAGGTCCTACGATGGCTGGAGGAGAACCGCAGCGCGCTCCTCGCCGGGGACGTGCCGCTCGAGAACATCACCAGCATCAACATTCCGTCGTGTGCACCGGGCACGTCGATTCGCGGCAGGGTCGAGGTTCCCCTTGGCACCGAGACCCCCGACTTCCTCGTTGGCCAGCCGCTTCCGATCGCGGAGCAAGACTGCGAGTCGACCCTCGAGGACCCGCAGGACGATCTCGAAGCGTTCTTCAGCGGCTTCGTCGCGATAACCCCGGTACCGAGCAACAGCAGTGGCACCTGCGACGGGTTGAACTGAGCTCTTCGATGGTCTTGCGTCCGTTCATCAGCATCCTCGCCGCCGGTTTCGCGCTGCTCGGTTGCGGTGACGAGAGCCGGAGCGGAGCGGCGGGTACGAACGGAAGCCAGACACCGACCCCCGAAATCCTTGCTGGCGAGGGCTTCGTCGCGACGACCTTCGGCTTTTTCTATCCGGAAGACCCGAATGCCGGCCTCGACGGCTTCGATTTGGACGGCACCGTCTCGATGGCGCAGTCGCCCGCCGCCAACGAGTGCCCGCACGATGATTTCCTGAGCCCGGACGGAGAGCCGGGCATCGACTACAACTTCCTCCGACTCATCAACGATGAACGAACCCGCGAAGATGGGAAGTACATCTTCGGCGGGTTTCGGAAGGGGCAGCTCGTCGACGGGGTGATCAGTGGCGCGAGCAAGAACGGCTCCATGACCATTTTGCTTCAGGTGCAGGGCATCGACGATGAGCAGAACGACGACGAGGTGACGGTGCAGGTGTTCGCCAGCGAGGATTCCCCGGCGCTCGGCACCGACAATCAGGTCCTCGAGGGCGCAACCCTGAGCATTCACCCCGACCCTCGTTTTCATAGTGGGGAAGTGACCGGATCGATCGTCGATGGTGTGCTCACGGCCGGTCCCATCGACCTGCTGTTTCCGATCGACATCATGATCGTGAGCGACGAGTTCTTGATTCACGATGCATGGTTGCGCATCACGCTCGCCGATGGAGGTTTCGAGGGGACGGTGAGTGGATACTGGGACGTCGCCGACCTCCGCGACATCATCGCCGTGCCAACGACGGAGAACGGGAACGCCGCGAACTTCACGATCGAGCAGTTCGATGACGCGATGCTCGAGTACGCCGACGGGGACTACGACACGCAGGCCGGTTTGTGCACTTCGCTCAGCGTCATGTTCCAGTTCCGCGGGATTCGGGCATTTCTCGTCGATTCTGCCGGCTTCTCGGGGGCAGGGGGCGAAGGGGGTGCCGGTGGCGCGGGCCCTGGTGACGGCCCGGTCGCGATCGACCAATGCGTCAACGACGCGGACCAGGCGGCCCTCGAAGCGACCGGCGGCCCCGCAGTCGTTGGGCAGCTCGCCGCCGAGTGCCCCTTCAGTGCTTGCATTGCGGAGGTCACGACCGTGCTTTCCGATCGCTCTGAGGCGTCCCGGAATGCACTCGGCGAATGCGTCGCACGGTGCATCTCGGACGGAACGGGGCTCTCGACGCAGTGCACCGCATGCTACGGCTCGATCACGGCGTGCTCGACGGCCTTCTGCATCACTCCTTGCGCCGCCGATCCCGGTTCCGAGGAGTGCGCGAATTGCTCGCTCGAGAACTGCATCGACGTCAACGCCTGTACAGGGTTCTACTAGGCTCTAGACTCGACGCAGTCGGCGCGTCCGACCGAGGGCAATCACGATGTCGTTACTGGCACTTTTCAAGGGCAACGGTCCCACGGGATTCGGGTACGGAAGCAGCGCGGAGGACGTGACCGAGGGCCTGGACCTGCACGGGCGGACGGTGCTCCTCACCGGCTGCAATTCAGGCATCGGCGAGGAAACCCTTCGCGTGCTTGCCAAGCGTGGCGCTCGGGTCATCGCGGCAGCACGCAGCGTCGAAAAGGCCCGTGCTGCTTGTGATGACGTCGACGGCGAGACCACGCCGGTCGCCTGCGAGCTCTCCGAGCCCGCTTCGGTCCGAGCCTGCGCCGACGAGGTGATGGCGCTCGGGCGTCCCCTCGACGCGATCATCTGCAATGCCGGGATCATGGCGCTTCCGAAGCTCCAGCTGAAGCACGGGTACGAGCTTCAGTTTTTCACCAATCATATCGGGCATTTCATTCTCGTGACCTCCCTGCTCGATCGCTTGTCGGACCGGGGCCGGGTCGTGGTGGTGAGCAGCGACGCGCACCGAGGCGCTCCGACCGAGGGCATCCAATTCGACAACCTCGACGGGAACCGGGGATACGCAGCCTGGGCGAACTACGGTCAATCGAAGCTCGCCAACCTGCTGTTCGCGCGACACCTCGCCAAGCGCCTCGAGGGCACGCAGAAGACCGCAAACGCGCTCCATCCGGGCGTGATTCACACGAACCTCGCTCGCAGCATGAATCCAGTGGTCCGCGCGGCCCTCGGCCTGGGCGGGCCACTGGTCCTGAAGAGCGTCGGTGAAGGCGCGGCGACTCAATGCTATCTTGCGGTCCATCCCGACGCCGAAGAGGTGACGGGAAAGTACTTCGCTGACTGCAACCAGGCCAAGAGCAGCTCGCTAGGGCGAGATGAGGCATTGGCGGCGAGACTCTGGGATGAATCCGAGAAAATCGCGGCCGAGGTCGCCTGAGGGCGGTCTGAAAGGGTTCCAACGATGTCGCAATCCGCAACCGAATCAGCAACCGAGCTTCGAACCAACGGTTCCCACTCTGCGCCGGCACCCGGGATCGACGCGAGCACGGCGGATATCGAGCGGATTTTCAAGATGCAGAGTGCCCATCAGTACACCGTCGCGAAGGCGACCGCGCGCGAGCGTAAAGAAAAGCTTACGCGGCTCGAGGCTGCTTTCTTGTCGCACCGCGAGGACATCCGGCGTGCGTTGCACGATGATTTCCGCAAGCACCCGAGCGAGGTGGACCTCACCGAGGTGTTTCCCGTGACGAGCGAGATCAAGCATGCCCGAAGGCACCTCTCGAAGTGGATGCGCCCCCATCGAGTCTCCACCCCGATGGCGTTGCTCGGCGCCCGCTCCTACGTGCACTACGAGCCCAAGGGGGTGGTTCTGATCATCGCCCCCTGGAACTTCCCGATCAACCTCACGTTCGGTCCGCTCGTTGCCGCGGTCGCTGCCGGCAACTGCGTCATGATCAAGCCCTCGGAGAACACTCCGCATTCCTCGGCGGTCACGCGGCGCATCATCGAGGAGGTCTTCGACGAGAGCGAGGTGGCGGTCGTCGAAGGCGGCATCGAAACGTCGACCGCGGTGCTCGCGCAGCCGTTCAATCACATCTTCTTTACCGGGGCGCCGTCCATCGGCAAGATCGTCATGGAAGCGGCCGCCAAGCATCTCGCGTCGGTGACGCTCGAGCTC
>CBDUCC010000120.1:0-9895 GCA_965365555.1 uncultured Myxococcales bacterium
GGCTGCCATTCGACACGCTCAAGATCGACATCTCGTTCATCCGCAAGATCCGGGAAGACGGCGCGGGGGGCACCATCGCAGCAACGATCCTGGCAATGGCCCATTCGCTCGGCAAGAGCGTGGTCGCGGCGGCGAAGCCAACGAGCGGCAAGATCGACGCGATCAACATGGAGCGTTTCGGATGCGCGAGGCTCCAGTCGAGGGTTCGGGAGAACCGTTGCGTGAGACGAGGGAGACGAATGCCGGCCTTCCAGAAGCTCGGCTTCTCACCTGGCACGACGCCGCCCAGAAAGCGTCCGGCGATCGCGGGGACGAGGGTCATCGCGAAGACGTATGAAATGGCCAGGGAGATGATGACGCTCAGCCCGATCGCGCCCACGAACTCGCCGGCTCGACCCGCGAGCAAAAGGATTGGCATGAACGCCAGGATCGTCGTGAGGGTGGAGCTCAAGAGCGGGGACCAGAGGTGCCGGAGCGAGGACTGAACGGCGAGCTCTGCGGACGTCCCCTGCAAGCGCTTTGCCCGAATCGCGTCCGTCATCACGATCGCGTTGTCGACGAGCAGACCAAGCGCGACGATCAGACCGGTGACCGACATCTGGTGGATCGGAACGCCGAGCAAGCGGAGGACGAAGATTGCGGCGAGGCTGACGAGGGGCAGCGTGAGACTCACGATCAGCGCTGACCGAGCGCCGAGGGTGAGGAACAGCACGGCGACGACGATCGCGAAGCCGGCGAATAGGTTTCCTTGAAGGGTCGAGAGACGGGCTTCGGTGTAGACGGTCTGGTCGAAGACGGTTTCCAGGGTCAGCCCGTCCGGCAGCTCGGCTTCGAACGCAGCAACCGCCTCGCCCGCGCGCTCCGCCCACAGGTCGAAGCGCTGACCGGTCGCAAGCTGTGCGGCCACGATGACCGCAGGTTTGCCGTCGGCCGTCGCGAGGTCATCGGGTGGCGACTGAACCGTGCGGCGGATCACCGCGATGTCGCCGAGATTCAGCATCGCTCCGCCCCGACCGCGGCTGAGCGGGATCCGGCGGATTCGCTCGAGCGAGTCGAGCTCACCGGTGACCTCGATCAGGATGTTGTTGCTCTCGCCACGAAGAACCCCCGCGGAGACCTTGGCGTCCGCCGCGCTGATCGCGCGAGCCACCAGCTCTGTGGTGAGCCCCGCAGCAGCCAGTGCCTGCGGGTCGAACGTGACTACGACCTCCTCTTCGGGGGCGCCGTACACTCGCACCGTGTCGGTCCCGTCCACGTCGCGGAGGACATCCTGGAGCTCTTCGCCGTAACGCTTCAGGATCCCACGCTGCGGGCTTCCCGGCATGTCCCAGGTGATCGCCTTGATCAGCGTGTACGAGCCGAAACGCTCGTCATCGAAGGTGGGCGGAGGAAGGCCTGGGGGGTATTGAGCATAGGCGTCGTTGAGCGAGTCGCGAATCTTGGAGAACGCCTCTTCGGCGTCCTTGCCCTTGATCCGCTCGTCGATCTCCACTGCGATGACGGCCACGCCGTTGCGGGAAGTGGAGCTGATGGTCTCGATCTCGGCGAGCTCCCGGAGCCCGGCCTCGATCTTCTCGGTCACGAGCGCCTCGACGCGCTCGGCGCTGGCCCCTGGGAACGGGGATACGATGACGGCGACGCCGTTGGTGATCGTCGGGTCCTCTTGGCGGACGATGGTCGCCAGCGCGGAGCTCCCCGCCACCACGACGAGCAGGATGCAGGTGGCCAGGAGCCTCGGGTTCCGGAAGAAGAGACTCACAGCGAGGGCTCCGCGACAGGCGCGCTCGGCGTCGTAGCGACCATCACGCGCTGGCCAGGGACCACACGGTGGAGCCCGTTCGAGATGATCCGGTCGGAGCCCTCGAGCGTGCCACGGACGAACGCACGATCCGTCTCGGCATGAAGCACCTCGACGGCTTCTCGGCGTACGACACCGGCGTCGCCCTCCAACTCGACCGAGTACACGGTCCATGTGCCGCGAAGCCCTTCGGTGAGCGCGGTCGTTGGCACCCAGAAGCCGGAGTCGCCGACGGCGCGACGGTGAATGAGGTCCACGACCTGACCGTCGGCCGCGCGCAGCTCAACCGGAAGCGTGAGGATCACCGTCCTGGTTCGCGTCCGCGTGTTCACGTCGTCGACGAGAGCCGTCACCTTCGCTTGGAACTGCCGCCCGTCCAGCATGAGCTCCTGCACGCTTCCGAGCTCGATCGGGATCGTCCGCGGCACACCGACGACAGCCTCTCGCTTGTCGCTCTCGCGGAAGCGAACGACCGGCGCGCCCGCGGCAACCACCGTTCCTTCGTCGACGAGCCGCGTCGAGACGATGCCGGAGAACGGCGCGAGCAACTTCGACTTCTGAAGATCGACGTCGATCTGGGCGAGCGCTGCTCGCAGCTCCAGTTGCTTGGCCTCGGCAGCTTGAAGACTGAAGCGTGCCTCATCGGCCGACTGACGTGAAATGTACTGCTCTTCGGCCAGCTGCGAGAGCCGATCGGCGGTAAGCGTCGAGATCCCTACGCCGGCCTGCGCCTGCCGGAGGCCGGCCGACACCTTGCGGCGCGCGGCTCGAAGCTGGGCGGTGTCCAGCCTCGCGATCAGTTGGCCCTCCGCGACGAAGTCGCCCTCTTCGACGAACACCTTCGCCACCAGGCCCGGCCGCTCGAACCCGAGCTGGCTGGCGCGCCGACTTCGAACCGTGCCGCTGAATACGCGGCGCACCTCGTACCGGTCGAGCTCCTGGACCTGCATGGTCTCCACCATCAATGGCGCGGTGGCGGCAGCGGCGTGACTCTCCGTCGTGTCGCATCCGCCCGAAGCCAGTGGGCCGACGGTCAGCGTGGCGAGGATGGCCCAGGCTCGGGCCGTGGATGGTGGATGGGGCATCGGATTCTCCAAAACTAGTTGTATATGCATCTAGAATCGCATTAACGTTCGTCAAGCCTGGATAAGGCTATTGTTTCCAGTGATCTTGCGTCGTCCATCAAAAAGATGCATATACATGCTATGGCTGAGGATCGGGATATCGACATCACTGCGCCGATGGGCTGCATCGGGGCGCGAATGCGCAGAACCAGTCGCGCCCTGACCTCGGCCTACAACGAGGCCTTCCGCGAAGCGGGGATCCGAAGCACGCAGTGGCCGATTCTCGCAGCGCTCCGGGTGGCGGGCAGCATGCCCCTCGGCGAGCTCGCCGAGGCCGTCGGGAGCGACCCGTCGACCATCAGCCGGAACATCCGGCCGCTGGTCCGCGACGGGCTGATCGACCTCGCGGACGAGGAGGACGGCCGCAAGCGCCATGCGCGGCTGACACCGACCGGCGTCGCAACCTACAACCGTGCCTACCGGGAGTGGCAGCGGGTCCAGACCCAGGCCCTCCAGCTCCTCGGCGACGATTGGCCCGAGCTTCGTAACAAGCTGAGCGAGCTCGAACGGCGTATGCATCGCTAGCGTCAGCGTGTCGGGCCCCCCGCCATCCGCGGCGGTCCCAAGGAGCATCTGGCGTCGATCGATCGTCATCTCGAGCATCCCCTCAGATTCCGAACGTGATTCCGGCGCTGAGCGACATCAGGTTGTAGGTCGCGCGATCGAATATCCATTCGGTGCGAAGCGTGAGAAACGGGCGCACGGGCGAGGTCCAACCCGGCTCCCATCCGAGGTTGGTCACCACCCCAAACGGGTTCCCATCGGTTCCACCCACACCGACGTAACCGAGCGTGCCGATGCCCAAGTTGAAACCGCCTAGAACCGTCAGCTCGAGCACGAAGCCCACCGCGGCGTAGCGTTCGGTATCGGCGTCGAGCTACGAAGGACGCCCGCGAGGACAGCGGGACCAAGCAGTCTCGATCTTTCTTTCGATCAGTCGATTGATTTGGATCTGCTTCGAATTTCATGGCTCCTCGTGCTTCGTGCGTCGGTCAGGGCGCGATTCCGCGCAGGTACACCTTGATGATGAACTCCAGGTACTCGCGATCGTGCGCCTCGCGCTCCTGAGCGTCGCCAGCCTCCCCAAGGAACAGACGGCCGCCCTGGAACCAGTGTGCGACGAGCGAAAGGAACCCGATGATCGCGAAGTCGGGGCGGACGTCGTTCCGGATGGCGCCCGCTTGCTGGGCGGCGAGGATCACCTCGGAGCCCTTGCGCATCAACTCCTCCCCGAGCTCGGAGGCTTCTTCGCCCTCCCCCTTGTTGCCTTCGCCGGCATCGAGCTGCGCACGGCCGAGAAGCTTCACGTAGTCGGGGTTCTGTTCGAAGAAGCGGAAGTAAGAGGTGATCGAGTCCCGCATCCGCTGCATGTCGTCGATCTCGCGATCGTCGAGAAGCGAAGATTGCGCCGCGAAGTAGTCCGCGAAGCGACGCTCGAAGACCTTGTCCCAAAGCTTTTGCTTCGTGTCGAAGTGGTAATGGATCTGGCTCTGCGAAACGCCCGCCTCTTTCGCGATCGCCGCAGTGGACACGCCGTCGAAGCCCTTCGCCGCGAATAGATGCTCGGCGGCGTCGAGAATGTCGTCCCGGGCAGCTTCCGGATCGTAGCGGCGGGTCGTCATCGGCGAGTCGGCACCGTGCTCGGCGCCGCGCCGGATGCTCCCCGCGGGAACCTCGCCTGTCAAGGCGCTTTCCTTTCCAGATGGCTGCGGAGAGCCTCGATGCTGCGGCGTGCTGCACGCTCGTTCTCGCGACTGATCAAGGCGGACGGAAGCGGCAGGTCGGGATCGACGAAGATGCGGAACGCCACGTGGGTGCGTTCTCCGTCGACGCTCGGACGGAGCCGCCATTCGGCTCGGAAGGCTTCGATGTTGCCCTCGAGGAGCTCGGCCTCGATCACCCGGGCCGCTTCACCGTCTTCGGTCCATCCGCGAAGGTCGAGCTGGCCCCAAAGTGTCAGCTCACCCGCCGCCGCGCTCACCTCCATGTAGACGCGGGCACGGGCGCCCCGCTGCGCAAGGACGCGCGACCGCCGGAAGTTCGGCATGAACTGCTCATAGCCAGCATAATTCTCGACCACGGGGACAATCGATTCGATGGGTCGATCGAGCTCCGTCTCCGCCTCGCCCCAGGCAATGCTGCTCTCCGACCAGGCGACCTGTCGCGCCCGGACGGGCTCGCCCGACGACGCCATCGCCGTACCTGCGATCAACACCGCCACGAGGCCGATGCAGCCACGAGAGAGCGAACGAGTGGCTTTTTGAGCAGAAGGAGTCATTGGAGCCTCTTTCAAATCGATCGGTTGATTTATTTATGCGTCTCCATCGCCATCCAGTCAAGGAAGAAATCGATCGTTGGATCGAAATGAGCTCGAGCGTCCCTGATGAGTGATGCTGCGCCCCCACGGGCGGCCGCGCGCCAACACCCCGGAACCCTCAGTCGTGGTAGCGCGCGTCGACGAGGGCCCCGAGAGCCACTTTGGCGCTCGAACGTTCGTACCCATGAACGCCGATCAAGACCTGGAGCCCCTGCTGCGCGGCCTCGCGGAGCTCCGGGTCGAGCCCGTCCTCGTCGTCGATGACCCCGACGATGGCGCGACCGATCTCGCCGATCTGCGATCGGCGCTCATCGAAGTAAGCCTGCCGGAGTCGCTCGATGAAGTGCGGGAAGAGGGACTCGTAGTCGACCTCCTGGTCCGGATGATCGATGGCCCAGGCGGCTACGGCACCGAGGAGCTCGTTCCTGAAGCCCTCGGCATCCTCGCTGCCAAGGCTCTTTTCGACACGCCTCATCAGGTCGACGTCGGGCTCTTCGTCTTGGCCGGTGACCGGATTGAAGATGCGCTCCTTCTTCACCCAATGAGACACGTGGGTCACGTACCGATCGAAGGAGCTCAATGGACTCTGTTCGTCGATGAGACCGCTCGCCGCGCGAAGCTCCCCCTCCACGAGGTCGAGCCAGCGCTCACGCACCTGATCGACGAACGCGCGATGGTCGCGATACGGTCCGTCCGGCTGCGCCTTGAGAAACTCGTAGTCGTCGCGTTCGCAGAACTCCGCCATCTTCTGAAGCAGCGTGACGGGCGACACACAGGGCTCCCCGTAATCGGACGCGGCGTCGAGCAAGAGCATCCGAATCTCCCGTGGCGATGCGCCGCTAATCCCTTCGTAGTCGGAGACGGCCGCGCCTTCCTGCTCGACCTCGGGAACGGCTCGGCCGAGGATCTTGGCTTGGTCCGCGTCGAAACGAGACGGAACCGTGCCGTCGGTCAACAGGTCCGCCTTTTCGAGCGGGGAGAGCGATGCGACGATCGTCCCGAGCTCGCTATCGGAATAGCGCGAGGCGTCGGGCTTGCGGAGTCGCGTGAGGACAGCCCACAGGGCCGCCACGTAGGTCGTATGTGGCGCGACGTGCTTCGGAATCTGCGGCACGATCTGGCCGTCGTAGATCTCGCGCTCTCGATGAACGTCGAGGAGGTAACCCATGCGAATCCGAACGATGCGGCCTCGAAAGGAGTTGTACTCCGGGTGCTGCCGGAAGGCGCTAAGGTGGAGCTCGTTCGAGCTCGCAACCATCACCGCGTTGATCGGAAGATTCGACATCTGCAGCGAGACCTCGCCGTTCTCGATGGCGAGGAGGAGATACTTCCATGCCTCGAGCGGGCGCTTGAGCAGGTCGCTGAACTCGACGATGCCGCCGGAGGCATCGACCAACTCACCGAATGGCTCGAAGAGCGTGAGTGCGCTGAGTGAAGCCGGAAGCGACTCGATGGACCGATCGGCGGTGATTTGCCGCTCGGAGGCGTCGACCGACATCTGTGGGCCGATGGTGACGGCGCCGACGCGGTACCGACGCGAGACATAAAACCGCTCGACCTGAATGTGGGCCAGCACCCGGTCGAGATCCCCGCGGTACGCGGTCAGCAGCGCCTGAAAAATCTGCTGGTTCTTCCGCGCGAGCTGCCCGGTCCAGACCCAATCGGGCGCCGCTTCTGGGACCGAAGCGGCGTCGTAGGCACGCGCGATCAGTCGTTGCCGAACATCGCGCGGAAGAAGCAAGAGGGGATGCTCGCGCACCGAGCTTTGGAGCTTGGCGATGATTCGATCGTCGGGCAGGTGTGCAAAGGTGTCGGTTTGTCCTAGCTCGTCGGCCGCCGTCGTGAACCCGATCCCCCCACCCTCGCTGGCCTTTGGGAAGATCCACGAGAAACGGTAGAGGGCGCCTTCGTCGACCTCCGAGTATGCTTCGAGGCCGCGCATCAGGCAGGCGACGAACGTGGACTTCGCACTGCCGTTGGGCCCGTGCAGCAAGACGAGACGATTGGCCCGCCCTTCCCGCTCGAAGCCGTCGAGGATGCGGTGAAAGGTCGCCTGCGTGGCTTCTTGACCGGCCAGCCGATCGCGAAGCTTGAGCTCCGCCTGATGGCCGCTGTTCTCGCGTCCGAGCTCGAGGTCGAAGATGTGCCAGCGACGGACGGAGCCGGAGGGCCTGTGCACCTCGTAGGAGCCGAAGAAGTCCATCGCGTCCTTCAGGTAGCGGCTCGCATCGCGAGTGTACCGGCGCGGGTTCTCCTGGACGAGAGCGAGATACTCTCGGTAGGAGAGCACCCGCTTCTGGGCCTCGAACCGGGCCTGGACGTCCTTGCGGATCGCCTCGAGCTCGGCGCTGAGTCCCCCCTCTGTCATGTCATTGCACCTCGAGCACCATGGCCAGCGTTCGCTTTTCGAGAATACAGTTTTCTTCGGTGCACAGGGCAAAAGAAACGTCGCAGGTCACTTCGTGCTCGCCGGCGGACGCCGGCTCGACAGCGGCAAGGAAGCGCACCTTCTCTTCACCGAACTCCTTCGCGTCGTCTCGTACGAGCTCCGCTTTGGGGAGCGTGACACCCGGCGCAGCCTTGAGATCGACCCGAATCGGGTACTCCTGATTGACGTGCCATTCGCCTCGGCTCTCGAGGGCGATCTCGAGCTCGCCGGCTTTCCCGGCAGCGAACGTGGGTTGGGTGGGCGAAACTTCCAGGGAGAACGAAGCGGTCTCGATCTTGGGCCCGGAGGGCTCGGCGGGCGCTTCGGCCGTCGCCTCGGCCGGGGGCGGTGCGTGAGCGGGAGCCGAATGATCGTGCTGGGCCTCGGGAGCGGGAGGGGCTTTCTTGCAACCGCCCAGGGCGAGCAGTGAAAGGACGGCGAGTGGAATGAAAATACGCATGTGCATGTCTCCGTAGCTAGTCTAGAGCCGGCCCCGAGGCTACGCGACCTGCACGCTCAGGGCGCAACCACCTCGACTTGCGTGTTGGGATCGGGCTCGGGTCGGCGCAATCCGTGCTCGATCTTTGCGCGAACCGCCGGGGAATCCGGTGAGAGATGCCAGTGAGGGACGAGCTCGTTGACGCCCTCGCGGGCCTCCCATTTGACGAAAGCGATGAATCCTTCGTGAAGGATCGGGTCCTCGCTGTCCTCGACGGTTCGGTGTCCTGGCTCGTCGTCCCGAACCCGGAGGACCAGCTCATCGGGCGAGTCGCCTTTGAGCCTCTGTCCGACGTGGAGCGTGATGCGATAGGCGGCGCGCCGTTTCACCACCTCGGTGACGATCGATTCGGCGCGGACGGCTGCGATGAGGTCGGCTCTGGCGACGCGCCGTTCAAAAGCGCCGCCCCACTCGCCCTCGACGATGATCGGATTCCAGACGAGGTCCACCGACTTGTCGAACAGGACCGCATCGCTCGCGGTGTATTGGGTCGACGGGACGCTTGCGCTCGTCGCCGCGCACCCGATCCCCCAACACGCGATGGCTGCAATGAGCGCTCGCACCGTGGAAGCCTAGCACGCCCCCACGGATGCGAAGGTGGACTCGTCGAGCGGCTCGCCCCAGAGTGCGACCAGGTCGGCCGAGAGCGGCGCGCGCAACCTGGCTCGCTCCCCCGTGCTTGGATGCGTGAATTGAAGCTCGAAGGCGTGGAGCGCTTGGCGATCGTGGCCGAGTCGGGCGTGGAGAGCGTCGGTCATGCCGGATTCGATGTAGTCGAGGAACGTCTGCACTCCCTCTGGGCCGTACAGCTTGTCGCCGATGATCGGGAACCCGAGGGCGGCCAGGTGAACGCGGAGCTGGTGCTGGCGCCCGCTCTCGGGCGCAAGCGCGACGAGGGTCGCATCGCCGCGCCGGGCCAGCACTCGATAGCGCGTGGCGCAGGGGTAGCCCTCTCCCTGCGGTGTCACCTCCATCAGGATGTGGAGTCCTTCCTTGGCACGATCCATCGGCAACTCGATCCGACCGCTGTCCTCGGGCAAGACGCCGCGGACGATGGCGAGGTAGCGCTTGCTGACGCGCCGGTTCTCGAAATCCATCTTGAGGGCGCGCTCCGCATCGAGCGTGCGGCCGCAGAGAAGGAGACCGCTCGTCTCGCGATCGAGACGATGGGCGATCTGGGGAGCGTCGTGGCCGTAGCGCTGACGTAGAAGATACGTGAGGGTGTTCTTGTGGTAGCTCGCGGACGGGTGAACCGGAAGGCCGGAGGGCTTGTCGAGCGCCAAAATGGCATCGTCTTCGTGAATGACATCGAAGTAGAGCGGGACGACCGGCTCCTCGAACGCGGGCCGGACCAGGATCACCACCTCGCCGGCGCGCACGCGCTCGCTGGCACGGCGGCGGCTCCCGTCCGAGCGGTACGCGCAGGACTTCACGACCTCCTGGGCGCGCGTGCGCGAAAGCCGCGGAATCCGGTGCTGGATGAAGCGGTCCAGACGTTGGCCCGCATGCTCGGGGGCCACTGGGAACGTAAGGAGGATGGAAGCGGGGTCGCAGCCCGGTGGGAGCGGAACCTCGGGGCGTCTACGCGGCCTTGACAACCTTACCCGAACGGATGCAGCGCGTGCAGGCCGTGACGCGGCGGACCTGGCCGTCGACGAGCGCCCGAATCGACTGCAGGTTGGGCTGCTGCCACTTCCTGGTCTTGATGTTCGAGTGGCTCACTTTGTGA
>CBDUCC010000121.1:0-9851 GCA_965365555.1 uncultured Myxococcales bacterium
GATATGCACGTTGGCGCTCAGCCCACGACGGGCTCGTCAACCAAGGAGGCTTTCGTCCCAGCAGTCCGTTGAGCGAGGAAGCGATTCCGGAGTTCGTCGGGTTCAATCTCCTCAATACGAGCCTCTGGCTACTCCTCGCGCTCGCACCGGCGATCGTTGCCATGCTCGCCCGGCGTGGGCGCCGAAATCCGCCCGACGATGCGTATCGCGAAGCGCGTGCCATCAGCCTGTGGAGCGCAACGCCCTCGGTACTCTTCTATCTGGGCATGTTCTGTTCCGAGCCCGGATACCTGCTCGGTTTCATTCCGCCCCTCATCGCGGCTACGGCGCTTGCGGCGACCCCGGACCTCCCGCGAGCCACGCGGCGACTCACCCTCACTCTGGCCGCCGCTACGCAGTTGGTAATCCTCGCCTTGCCAGGGCAGCTCCATTCCGTCGGCAAGGTTCCATCGATTGCGGAGCTCGTCGGTCGTGACGTTCTGTATCGAACGGTCCTCGAGCGGTTGGCCGCCCAGCTGCCCCGGGACGCTCGGATCCTCTATGTGACGGACTTCCCCGATATCGTGCTCAGCCGTCAGCTGCCCGTCTTGCATCCTTCGCTTCACGCGATGATCTATCACTCGGAGCACTTCCCCGGGTTTCAGGACACCTGCCTCGGCTACGTGACGCCCGACGACTGGATCCCCGTCCCGGGACCGGTGCTCTTGCAGAC
Source organism: uncultured Myxococcales bacterium (assembly GCA_965365555.1). Lineage (GTDB taxonomy): Bacteria > Myxococcota_A > Polyangia > Polyangiales > Houyiibacteriaceae > SG8-38. The sequence continues at coordinate 713 of CBDUCC010000121.1, forward strand.
CGGTGACCCCAAGATCCTCGAGGTTCCGTTCACCTACGACTTCGTCGTCCTCGATCCCGTCTCGAGCGACGACCTTCGAAACGAGCTCCGAAAGCATACTCGCTGCGATCTCGGGAGTGTCGAGGAGGACCTGGATCTGCGCGCGCTTCCCGTGAAGACCTGTTTCCCGGAGGGGTTGATCGAGGTACACGGACAAGGTGCACGGTTTCAGGTTCCCGAAGGCTAGTCCCCAGCCGTGAGCGAGCTCGGTTTCCCGTCCAGGTTGGAGAATCTCCGTCCCGAGCTTCTGACGGCGGTTCTTCGCCAGCAGTCGCCCCGGGTCGCCGTCCGCAACGTGCAGGTCCTCGAGCGCTCTCGTCGCGGAGATGGCTCGGCATCGACCGCGGACCGTGTCGTCTTGGCGCTCGAGTACGAGGAGGGCCGGGACGCCGGCCTACCGTCGCGAATGCTCCTGAAGACCGTGCTCCTCCACAGGGGCGTACGCTTCGGTGCGTCCGCGATTGGGATGACCGGTGCCGTCATCCGTGGAGCAGGTCGGCTCCCTTTGGGCGACCGGCTGCGCCCCTGGCTGTTCTCCGGCATCCGCGCCTACCAGAAGCGCTTTCCGCATGCGCCGGACGCCATGTACTTGAACGAGGTCCGCTTCTACCGACAGATCCGGCCGGAGCTCCGACTCGAAGCGCCGGAGTCGTTCGCCAGCGTGTACGACGAGCGTGCGCGAACGTTCGGTGTGCTCATGGAGGATCTCAGCCTTCGTTCCGCCAGGTTCCCAAACGCAACCATGGAGCTCAGCGTGGAGCAGATTCGCGGCCTGCTCGCGACCCTTGCCACGCTTCACGCGGCCTATTGGCAGAGCCCTCGCTTCGACACCGATCTCTGTTGGCTCGCGACGCCCTGTTCAGGCGGGATGTACCCCGTGTTTCGCGCGCTTGGGCTCGATTTGATTCGCAACCAGGTCGACACGAATCCGTTCAAGGCCGAGCTGATCGCGCCTTTGGGCCGCACGGTCGACCAGCTCTGGGCTGCGCTCTGGAAGTGCCAGGCGATGCTCGACTCGGGGCCTACGACGCTTCTGCACGGCGACCCCCACGTGGCCAACAGCTACCTGCTGCCCGATGGACCCGGCGGGCTGCTCGATTGGCAACTCATGATCCGAGGGCGATGGGTCCATGACGTGACCTACATCATGGTGACCGGCCTCGGACCCGAGGTACGTCGAACCGAGGAGCGCGAGCTCTTGGCGTTCTACCTCGAGGCGCTTCGGCAGCGTGGCGTTCAAGCCCCTCCTCGACTCGAAGACGCCTGGGAAAGCTATCGGCGAGCCGTGGCTTGGGGATTGGTCATCGGTTGGCTCATCACACCGCCCGAGAACTATGGTGAGGCGATCACCTCGGCCAACATCGAGAGACTGGTCACCGCAGCCCGAGATCTCGAGACCTTCGACCTGCTCGATCGCTGAGCGGCCCCTCGACTCATGGCTAGCGCCGAGTCGCTCCCCGATAGGTGACGGCACGACGGACGGCCGGTCTCAGGTTCGCAATCGCGAAGGCCTTTCGCAGATGCGGAATGTCTTCCGCGTGGCCCATGAAGAGCACGCTGTCCTCCTCCGAGAACGTGAAGTGCTTCTCCGGGTTCCGTACGAGTTGCCCGCCGGTACGGCGAATCGCCACGACCAAGAAGCCCCCGTCGCCGCTACTCTCGAGCTCGCCCACGGTGCGGCCAATCAGGGAGGAGCCGCCGTCCACTTCGAACTGCTCGATCTGCACGCCCAAGCCACGAAGCTCTTGTTCGAGTCCGGAGAGGTCCTGATCTGCGAAGAAGTCGACCATCGCAGGGCGCAAGATCATCTGAGCCGCTCGCTCCCCGGACAGCGTGGATGGCAGCACCACCTTGTCTGCACCCGCTTGGAGCATCTTGGCATCGGAGGCCGGGTCCTCGGCTCGCGCAATGATACGGAGCTCGGGGTTCAGGTTGCGCGCGGTCAGCGTGATGAACACGTTCAAGGCGTCGTCCGATAGAACGGTGGTCAACGCCCGCGCGCGTTCGACGCCGGCCTCGACGAGCACCGCGTCCGACGTGGCGTCTCCGAAGACCGCGTAGCCTCCGGCCTCCCGAATTGCGGCGATCCGCTCTTCATCGCTGTCCACGAGAACGACGGTGGCGCCGCCCGCCTCGAGGTCGCTCGTGACGACGCGACCGATCCGGCCGTGACCACAGACGATGACGTGGCCGCTCAGTTCTTCGATGGTCTTCTTCATTTTTCGGCTTCCCAGTAGTCGGTTGAGCTCGCCTTCCGCGATCAATTGAAAGAACCCACCGAGGATGTAGATCAGTGACGAGCAGCCGAGCACGATCACCCCAACGGTGAACCAACGCACGGCGCCCACGACCGGCTGGACCTCGCCGTAGCCGACGCTGAAGATCGTGATCGCGACCATGTAGACCGCGTCCGAGAGGCTCCAACCGAGAAGCATGTAGCCCACGATCGAAGCCAGGCATACGCAGCCGAGGATCACGAATCCCTGAGCGATTCGTCGATGGGCATCATCGAGCTCGGCAAGCATGACGGCGCATTGTAGGTGCGGAAGACGCTCTGGGCGGGGGCGCGCAGTCCTCGGGGTCGCTTTTAACCGGCCGGAAACGATGCGGCCACGCACGGTTCACAATCCCGCAAGATCGAGTAGGCTCCGGCGATGCGTCGAAGCATCGTGGCCATGGTTCTGCTCATCGTCGCTGCAGGATGCGGGAGCAGCGGAACCGACCTCGAAGCACGTGTGTCCGAGCTAGTGGCTCAGATGACGCTCGAGGAAAAGGTAGCGCAGATGGCCGGAACCACACCGCTGCAGGGTGAGTATGGCATCGAGCTATGGAACGTGCCTGGAGTCGAACGATTGGGCGTGCCTCCCTTCAAGATGTCCGACGGACCTCGCGGTGTGGGCGTTGGGACCGGACGAACCGCCTTTCCGGTCGCCATGGCCCGGGCAGCGAGTTGGAACCCGGAGCTCGAACGCCGCGTCGGGGAGGCGATGGGTGCGGAGCTCGCCGCGATCGGCGGCAACGTGCTCCTCGCGCCGGCAATGAACAACTTGCGCCACCCGAGCTGGGGTCGATCCCAGGAGACTTACGGCGAGGACGTGCACCTTCTCTCGCGGATGGGCGTTGCCGCGGTGCAGGGCATTCAGACGCATGTTCTCGCGAACCCCAAGCACTTTGCCGCCAACAGCATCGAGGACACCCGGTTCGAGGTGAACGTCACGGTCGATGAGCGGTCGCTTCGAGAGATCTATCTCGCCCACTTTCGCTCTGCCGTACTCGAAGGAGGCGCAGCCTCGATCATGAGTGCGTACAACTCCGTCAACGGCCAGTTCTGCGGCGAGAACATCACTCTGTTGAGGCGAATCCTCAAAGAGGAGTGGGGTTTCGATGGTTTCGTTTTGTCGGATTTCGTCTTTGGCACGCATCCCGATTCCGCGCGCAACGGCCTCGATATCGAGATGCCGTTTCCCGTCGAATTCGCCTCTCTCTTGGACCAGGTGGAGTCAGGCGCACTCCCCGAAGAGGTCGTGGACGAGTCCGTCACGCGGATGGTTCGAAAGAAGCTCGAATATCGGCTCGACGAGCCGCCAAGCGTCGACGAGAGCGTGATCGAGAGCGACGAGCATCTCTCCATTGCCCGAGCGGCGCTCGCCGAGGGCGCGGTCTTGCTCAAGAACGTCGATTCAGCTTTGCCGATCGACCGCGATTCGCTCACCCGCATCGCCGTCGTTGGAGCGCTGGCCGACGAGGTGAACATCGGCGACACGGGAAGCAGCAGCGTGCGACCGAGCTTCGTGGTGACGCCGATCGAGGGAATTCGCGATGCTCTCGGCGAGAGCGTGGCGATCGAGCACATCGATACCGACATGCTCGATGCCGAGGATCTACGCTCCATCGCGGCGGCGGACGCGGTCGTCGTCGTCACCGGGCTCACCGAGGAGGACGAAGGGGAAGCCATCATCGGCGCCGGTGACCGCGTGGACCTCGACCTTCCCCAAGAGCGGGAGCAGCTCATCGTCGACGCAGCTTCCGTGAACGACCGCGTCATCGTCGTTTTGGAAGGGGGGGGCGCCATCACGATGCAGGACTGGCTGGCCGATCCCGAGGCCGTGCTGATGGTCTGGTACCCGGGACAGATGGGCGGTCACGCCATCGCGGACCTGCTGTTCGGCGATCGGAGCCCTTCCGGCAAGTTGCCGTTCACCGTTCCGAAGAGCCTCGATCAGCTACCTCCCTTCGACAACGTCTCCCTAGAGGTCGAGTACGGCTACTTCCACGGCTATCGCTATTTGGACCGCCGCGGTTTTACGCCCGAGTTCCCCTTCGGCTTCGGACTGAGCTACACCAGCTTCGCGCTCTCGGACCTTCGCGTCAGCCGAAGTCAGGCAAGTGCAGGCGAAACCGTCACCTTCTCGGTTGACGTCGAGAATACCGGCCCCGTGGTCGGCGGCGAGGTCGTCCAACTGTACGTTTCATATCCAGACTCTGAGGTGGAGCGAGCGGAGCGTGAGCTCAAGGGCTTCGCCAAGGTGGAGCTCGAGCCTGGTGAGCGTCGCACCGTCAGCATCGACATTCCGATCGATAACCTCGCTTACTACGACAGCGATCGAGCCGAATGGGTCATCGAGGCCCTCGACTACGTGGTCCACGGCGGCACCTCATCCCGAGTTCTTCCGCTCTCGGTGACGCTCCGTGTTGATTCCGAAGCGATCGCTCGGTAGAACGCCTCATGGCGAACGACCCAAAGCTGGCCCTGATCACTGGCGCTTCGAGCGGGATCGGCGCGGCAACCGCGAAGCTCCTCGCTTCTCAGGGGTATCGGGTGGTCTTGATTGGGCGACGCGAAGACGCACTGAACGCAGTCGCCGCCGAGATCGGGCAGGCTGCCATCGTCCAAGCCTGCGATGCAAGCGACGGGGATGCCGTGCTCGCGATGGCCGACCGCGTACGAAGTGCACACGGAGTCCCCGATGTGGTGATCAACAGCGCGGGCGCTGGCGCATGGAAGCGGATCGAACACACCCCTCCCGACGAGGCGGTTGCGATGATGGGTGCCCCGCACTTCGCGGCGTTCTTCACGACCCATGCGTTCATGAACGACATGCTCGACCGGGGCAGCGGGGTCTTCATCCACATCAGCTCGCCTGTGTCCCTGTTTCCCTGGGCCTCGTCCGTCGGATATGCTGCGTCGCGCTGGGCCATGCGAGGGATGCACGAAGCGATGCTCTACGACCTTCACGGCACCGGCGTTCACAGCTGTCACGTCGTCTTTGGCAAGGTGTCGAGCGAGTATTTCGACCACAACCCTGGCGCCGAGGAACGGATCCCGAAGATCGCAAAAACGGTCCGAACCCTCACCCCTGACGACTGTGCCAGAATCCTCGCGCGTCAGATCCGGCACCCCAAGAAGCAGGCGGTCTATCCGTTCATGATGCGCCTCTACTACTGGATGTACCTGATCTTCCCCGGCGTGGTGCGTGCCCTGCTCCGGTGGACTGGCCACAAGGGTCGAGATTGACTAGATCCTGCCGATGCGCGTCTTTTTGATCTTGCTCGGCTCCTTCGGTCTTCTCGCATGCGGTGGCGACTCGGGCTCTAGCACCTCCGCCGTCGACGCACCTGCCGAGCTTGGCTCCTTCGCTGTCGGCCACTCGACGTTCACCGCGGTGGACGAGGCTCGCGGGGATCGCTCGCTTCTCATCGACGTCTGGTATCCGGTCGACGAGAAGGATGCCGCCGACGCCTTGCCGAGGCAGTACACGCTTTCGGGCATCCCGGGTCCCGTATCGGACGTCGCTCTTGCCGACCCGGCCGTCTCTTCGGCAAAGAAGCATCACCTCTTGGTGTTCTCGCATGGCTACGGCGGCATCAGCACCCAGTCGATTGGACTGATGGAGATCTTGGCCAGTCACGGGTTCCTCGTCGTTTCGCCGGAGCCCACGGGGCGCTCGCAGCAATCGCCGACGGACTCCTTCGACGAGGCGGCCTCCAATCGGGTGCCGGACGTATCGTTCGTCATCGATACGATGCTGGCCGGGAACGACGACCCGACCGATTCGTTCTTCGGCCGCGTCGAGGAAGAGGGCATCGGCGTTCTCGGGCATTCCTTCGGTGGGATGACGGCGATCGGAACGGCGACAGGGTGGGCGGGCGCCGCGGCCGACCCGCGGGTCGATGCCATCCTGCCGGTTTCCGCGGTCATCGTCCCAGAGCTTCAGAGCGACGACCGAGATTCACCGAATGCAGGCTTCACGCAGCAGCAACTGGAGCAGATCTCCGTACCCGTCATGCTCATGGGCGGAACGAAAGACGTGGATGTCTTCATCGAGAACAACGAGATCGCATACGAGCAGATCGTCAACGCACCTCACGTGTACCGGGTGGACATCATAGGAGCCAACCACACGCACTTTGCGAACGTCTGCCAGATCGGCGACTTCCTGATCGAGAGCGGCGTCGACAAAGAGAGCTGGCCCATCCTTGGCGCCGAGGATCTGATCGAGCCCTACGATGCCACCTGCGGACCCGACGCCTTTCCCATCGAAGAGGCCAACCGACTCCAAGACCTCTACACGGTGGCCTTCTTCAAGAGGCACCTGCTCGAGGAGCTCGGCTACGACGCCTTTCTCACCGAGGGTTTCTCGGACACGGAACCCTCGGTCGAGCTCTTCAGGAAGTAGGTCTTTGGACGTCGTGCTGGCCAGAGTCGCGGAGTCGCGATTCGGCCGCGCGTCGCTTTTGTTCGGCTTGTTCGTGAAGCTGCATCGCGCCTTTAAGATGCTCGATCAGCTCGGCCTGATCTCGAAGGCTCTTGTTGAGGTGGTTGGTGATCACGTCGACGCTAATCACCGCAATACCTGCGAACACGGCGAAAATGGCGGTCACGCGCAACCAGTTGAGAAAGACCGTTGGCTCGTAGAAACGAGTGTCGACCGTGGCCCCACCCGACGATAGGAGAGCCCCTACGGCCAGGATAGTGACCAGATTGACCCCCACCGTGACGAGGGTCACCCGCCTACCGAAGAAGACCGACGAGAGCACGCTCTGTCCGGCGAGGATCAGTGTTGGGGCCGATAGGTAGCCAACGGTCACGAGCGAGATCACGCCGACGACGTAGAGTAACGCCAAGAAGCCCACCGCTCGGATCTTGTAGGGTAAGCGCCTCCCAATGAGAAGGATGATGAACCCGCCATAGAGAACGATCGCTGTGCCCGCGATTCGCCAGGCACCCATGTCCAGCGCGTCGATGAGTGTTCTGGCGAATGCCAGTCCTCCCGCGACGACGGCGAACAAGAGCGAGGCGTTCAGAACTTGCTGTCGGAGCTCGCGCGCCTCTTGCACGACATCACGAACCGGCTCCAATGCATCTTCGATGCTCACCGCCCCGGAGGTTAGCCCGGTGTGCCAAGATGCTCCACCCCTAACGCGCCGTCACCGGACGAGTTTCACGCCTTGCGCACCAGCAGGACGAGGAACCCTCCCAGGCCTCGCAGTGGCGAGCTCATGCCGGCTCGCTCGGCCCGGCGAAGCGCGTCGCCGAGGATAGGCACCCGATGGACCGCAGCAAAGGGCGTCAGGATTCGTACGCCGTAGTGTTCGAGCAGGGGGGTCCCCTCGGGCAGGAGCGCGGCCGCAGCCCCTCGCGTGTCCCATCGCGTTGGCACGTCCGCTTCGGTCCGGGCGCCGTCCCCGACCGGCCGTGCCCCTCCGAGCCGTTTTGCTAAGTACCTGAAACTGATGGGGTTGTAGACCTCAAGGAGCAGATGGCCACCCGGCCTAGTCACACGAGCGGCCTCCTCGATCGCGCTCCGGGGGTCGGGCACGTGCGGGAGAACCTTGAAACTGCAGCTGAGATCGAAGCTTGCATCGGGGAAGGGCAGTGCGCAGAGGTCCGCATGTCGGGCGTCGAGTCCGCGCGACCTCGCCTTGGCGATCATGCCGGCCGCGAAGTCCACGCCGACCGCCTCGGCAGCGATTTCGCTCAACGGTCCAAGTATCCGTCCGGTCCCGCAGCCGAGCTCCAGCACACGACGTCCGCGAGCATATGGGGCGGCGATATCGATGCAAAGCTCGTCGAGCATTCGATGATACGCCGAGTCGCGGCGTCGATCGTACGAAGCGCTGAAGTCCTCGTAGTACGCGCGGGGATCCAGATCAGCCATGCAGCTCCTCGTAGATGCGCTCGTACGCTTCAGCCGTACGCTCTGGCGAGAGCTCATCCGCTACGAACGTCCGCGCGACGCGGCCCAGGTCACGGCGGCGCCCGTCGTCGTCCAGCAGTGTTTGGATCGCAGTTCCGAGAGCGTCAGCTCGCGGCTCCGCCGAGACGGCCACTCCCCGATCCGCGAGCTCCGTGGCTGGGGTTCCTTCGGAGAAGAGTACCGGAATCTCCATGCTCATGGCCTCGAGGGCCACCAAAGGGTAGTCCATCTTTGCGAACGACGAGCGACTGGGCAGCACGATGCAGTCGCTCAGTGCCAAGATCTCGTGAATGTGTCGAGTCTCGCCCAACCAGCGCACCCGATCGGCGAGGCCGAGCTGTTTCGCGCGATCGCGCGCCGCCATTCGGTAGCGTTCCGCGTTCGCGGTCTTGTTGCGGCACGCCATCAACAGGAGCGCATCGGTCCTCGGCACGCAGGCGAAGGCGTCGAGTGCGAGCTGCGCCCCGTCCCCATGCTCGAGGTCGCCAGGATAGGTACAAATCGGCGCCGAGGCAGGAAGCCCGTGCCTTGCTCGAAGCTCGACGCGCTTCGACGCCGTCGGAACTGGGAGCGCGGGAACACAGGGTGGCACGCGTCGAACGCGATCCGCGGAAATGCCCGTGTCGAAAAGGCGGGCCTCGGAAAATTCCGAGAGCGCGACCGTGATGTCCGCGAAGAGGAGAGCCTTCATCGAGACGTTCGTGTGCGGCAGACTGCATAGCGTGTGCACCGTCGTCGTGGCTCGGATCCTCGATGCCCATCGACCGGCCGTCGAGCTCCGGGGGTTCGGGGCGAAGAAGAAATGCCAGATCGGAGCCTTCGCGTGCCAGGCGAGATAGCGGAGCACTGCCAGGTTGTCCCGAAGCCGGGGGGAGAACGCCCCCGTCGGCTTCGATGCATAG
>CBDUCC010000122.1:0-9843 GCA_965365555.1 uncultured Myxococcales bacterium
GGCCGTCAGTGCTGCAGCGGCGTAGAGACCGCCGGTAGCGCGTCCTTGCGCACCTCGAAGACGATGCTCTCACGCCAGTATCCCGGGGTCGAACCTCGTTGCGTCGCGTACCCACGCTGCAGTCACGCCTTTGACCCGTCAGCCCGCGCCGTGCTACCTGCTAGCGCGCTGGGTGAACGGTTAGGTGGTTGAGATGAAGAGATTCGGTTTGGTCGTTGTCTGTGTCTTGGCGGCGTGTGGCAGCGGAAGCTCCGATGACGGCACAGCCGCCTTCTGTGAGGACTACGGCGAGGTCTGCGGCTTCAGCGATCCCGAGCACCACGAAAGCCACGAGGACTGCGTCGCCGCGTACGTCATCTACGACGAAGCCGAACAGGACTGCGTAGAAGAACACCTCGACATGGCAGACAGCACGGGCGACACCTCGACGCACTGCCCGCGCGCTGCCAGCGAAGCCCCCTGCAACTACTGAAGCGGCCTACTCGCGGGGGTCGCCACCCTGGCAGACCTCGTCGCTTTGATAGGAGCCTGGACTCTCACGCCGGCAACGCGAGTTCGAACCTCGCTGGGGACGCCGGCCCCGAGATCATGATGTCGTCTCGGGGCTCTTCTATGTGCCGTCACATCGAGCCCGGCTTCCGCCGGGCTTCTTCAATGCGAATCAAGCGAGGTATGCTGAAGTCTCTTCGTGGAGCCAGACAAGTGAGCACGGGAAAGTGACCTTCGTCGTGAGCACTCCCATTCGGAAGGCGCTGAGTCGCGTGCGCACAGCTTTGGTCGGGCTGGCCCTGCTCGCCATTGGGCTCGGCTTCCGCTCGTTGGAGATCAGAATTGGCAAGCCCCCGGTCGATCGTTTTCGCCGGGGGCACGCCTGTTGGGCGACTACATCGCCCTTCGTTCTGGATGACGCGCTCAGTCGAGGTCCACGCTGACCTCCGCTGTGACGCGAGCGGTCGGCTGGCTCTCGGCGGTGCCTACCCAGCTGCCGGTCGCGCCTTCGAATCGACCCTCGCCTCCTGCGACGGTGCCCGCAAAATCAACCAAGAAAACCGATCCGTCAGTGCAGTAAAAGCTGCCAGGTCCGGTCACCAGGGAAAGAATCGACCCGTCATTGTACGTCAGGACGGTCGTCGTGCTTAGGTCGGCTCCGAACAAGGGCGAGCAGCGATCATCCGGTCCAGCAGCCTCGATGATGGTCTGCGCCGTGAAGATCGCACTCCCGGACCCTTTCGAGATTCCGCTCTGGATCGAGGTGGAGACTTGGCCGAGCGGCGTGGGCCTCCCGTCGTCGCCACTGCTCGTGATGAAGTTGCTTCCGGCGAGCCTCATATCGAGGTCCGGCCCGGATTTGCCCAGTGCGTCTGGAACGGCAAAAACAGCCAAAGCCAGCGCGGCCATTGCAATAATAATCCCGGTCTTCATGATGATGTCCTTATTTTCAATCGGACACGGGGCGCCGTGTTCGCCGCCCCGTGTCTCGGAAAGCGTGACTGTCTCTCCATTCTTTCTGGGCGTCTATACGTAATTGTTCACCGAGCCGCTGTGTCGCCACTCATCGCCAGCGGGCCCTTGCTGCCCCTGTTCGCGTGAAGCCCCGTGGGCGACGTCCGCAAATCTACGGATCGCGTCGTCGGCAGTGGCCGCCCTCTCGACCAGACACCACCCTCCTCCGAAGCCCCTCCCAATCCGTGAGGAACCCCACAAGCTGGTTCCGACTTCGCGTCCTTGGGGCCCCGCCAACACTCTCGGGGTTTCTTTGTCTTCGCTTGTCCGCACTGTCCGGGACTCCTACGGTTTCTCTCCATGGCCGCGAGTCGTAGCCTAGAGCTCTTTTTGGGTGTGATCGTATTGGTTGCGCTGGGCTGTGGCGATTCCAGCCCATCGGGCCCCTATGTCGTTGAAGGCGAGGTCGACCATCCGTGTCGTACGTACAGCGTGTACCGCTGCCGGCACGACTACTCGGATCGCTGCCGCGTCAACGAAGCGACACGCATCAACTTCGAGGACGGCTGCTACGAATCGAATAGCTCGGGCCAAAACTGCACCGAGATCGAGGGTTGTGACGAGGGCGGGCGGCTCGCCGAGGACGCATACGGTGAAACGGTGATCATCCGAGGCTGCCTGAACGACCCGCCGCCTGGATCACAACCCATCTCGAATCCATCAGAGACCGTGTTATCGGCGGTGGCGACGTCCTGCGCAGAGGTTTTCCAGGAGCGCAGAGAAGCGTGCAGCAGGCTTTCGGTCGAGGAATGCAGCGAGGGAGGCGAGGGCTGCCGGGTGCGTACCGAGGACATCATCGATCGGGAACGATACTGCGACACCGGAGAAGAACGGCCACATTGCGAGTACCCAAGCAGCATCAGCCTTGGGACTTTGTCTTGGCGCCTCTGCCCCTATGTGCGTTGTACCGGTGACGAAGGCCCGTACGAAGATTGCCTGGAGCCGAGTGTCTGCGTTTGGACGAAGGACGATGAGAGTCAATGCTTGCCGACGTGTGACCCGGCAGAACCGCAGTGCGCCGAGAACGAAGCGTGCCAGCCGCTACTTCGGCGAACATCGGACGGAGTCTTCGACAGAGTCGACGTGTGCGCCCCTTAGCTTCGGCGCTTCGCGGCCCCTCCTTGGTGTGCCCGACGTCAGTTTGCAAGGTCGTCTGAAAACCTGATCGTTCGAGAACCAGGTCCGGAGGAGCCATGAACGCGTATCCGCACGTCGCCGTCACCTAGACCCAGTCGGCCGCAATGGAAGCTGGCTGAGATCCGTTCGGCAGAGCGCCTCCATCCGAGCACCCGCCCAGCGATACGACGAGCAGAGCAAGCATCCTCATAGCCCCAATCGAGCACCTTCATGTTGAGCCAGCGCGTCCCACTCCTCAATGAAGGCGTCGCATTCGTGCTCACTTCGTATCGTTGGGGTCACCACCACTGAAGAGCCTGGCTGCCGCCGGGCTTCTCCTTTGGTTCGGCGTGCAAGACTTGCGGCGCGGCCGAGGCCAAGTGGACGAATTCCAGTCAGACCGCGCTCGACTCTCGCGCGTCGCCGATCGTTGGGCCCGCTTTTTTGTCATCGGGGCCCGCCCTCGATACAGGTCCAAGGAGGTGAGCGAACCGGCGAACAGTAGCAAGCGTTGGGCATGCAGCGCGTTCGTCCTGTTCATCGCCGCGTCCTTGCCGTCCCCCGCGGCCTCGCAGCCCGAGGTGCCGCTGCTCGAGGACACTCCCAGTGAGGGCAACCGGGGCGAGGTGACCACCGAAGGTCTGCCCGAGCAGCCCACCGAGCCCGAGCAAGGCGTGGCCGAGGTGAAGGAGGCGATGGAGAAGGTCGAGGAAGAGACCGCGGAGGGCCTCCCCGAAGCGTTCACGATCGAGTTCGGCGATACCTACGACTGGATGCGGCTCACCTCGGGCGAATGGCTCAAGGGCCACCTCAAGCGCATGCGCGACGAGGAGATCGAGTTCGACAGCGACAAGCTCGATCTCGTCAAGTTCGACTGGGAGAAGGTCGATCGGCTCCACTGCCCGGGAATCAACACCTATGTCTTCGAGGACAAGCTCGATGTCGTCGGGCGTGCCGTCGTCACCAAGGACAGGGTGCTCGTGGAGACCTCCGAAGGCGTGGAAACCTATCCTAGGCCCGACCTTCTTTCGATCGTGGAAGGTGAGCCGAAGGAAGGTAACTGGTGGTCCGGGAAGTTGGGACTGGGCTTTTCGGCGAATGCCGGCAACACGAACCAGGGGAGCCTCACCGGCTATGCCGAAGTCGTTCGCGCCGACTATCGCACTCGCTCCGTCCTTCGGTATGACGTTACGGTCGGATACGCGGATCGTGAACAGAACGTGAATCGCCACATCGGCAATGCCAGCGCCAAGCTCTTCCTCTCACGCCGCTGGTACTTCACACCGGCCGCCGCTCAGTTCTTGAACGACCGCTTCCAGAACATTCGTTTTCGCGCAACGCCGGGGGCTGGCGCCGGAGTCCACCTCTTCGATACCAAGCGCTGGGAATGGGACCTCGATGCAGGACTCGGATACCAGTATCTCGAATCCCTCAGTACCGAAGCCGGCGCGAAGAACCCTCAGAGTGACGGCTTCGTCACCGTCGGCACCTGGGCGGAGCTCGAATTCTACAAGGACGTCGAGCTCGAGCTCGAGTGGCGCACCAACCTCGTCTACACGACGATCGGCAACACCAACCACACGGGCCGGGCCACGTTCAGCGTCGGCATCACCGACATCTTCGACTTCGAGACGAAGTTCATCTTTCTTCGCACCGAGGAGCCTGCCCCCCGCGCGGACGGGACCAGCCCCTCCCGAAACGACTACCAGCTCATCGTCAGCGTGGCGCTCGAGATCGATTAGCGTCACACTTGCGTCCGTGCCGGGCCGATTGCTTCCCCGACAGTTTTACGCGCGCGACGCGCTGGAAGTTGCACGTGACCTTCTTGGACAGGAGATCTGGCACGGTCCGGTCGGCCTGCGTATCACCGAGGTCGAGGCCTATCGATTCCCTGATGACAGCGCAAATCACTGCCGTGCCGGCGTTACCGCTCGCAACGCGCCGATGTGGGGCCCGCCCGGGCATGCGTACGTCTACCTCTGCTACGGTCTTCATCAGATGCTGAATCTCGTGACGAACCGCGAGGGGGAGGGCGCTGCGGTGCTCATTCGCTCCTGTGAGCCGGTGGAAGGGCACGAGCTCATCCAGCGACGACGCGGCGGCAAGAAGGGTCCAGTGATGCTCACCGGTCCAGGGAAGGTCGCGCAGGCGCTTGGGGTCGATACGAAATTCAGTGGTTGCCCACTCTTTCGCAAGGGCGGCCTCGAGGTGCGGCGCGGCCGTTCCGTTGCCGAGATCGCAGTCGGTTCGCGGATCGGCATCGGGTACGCGGAGCCCGAGCACCAGCACGCCGAGTGGCGCCTCGCAGAAGCGGGTTCGCCATGGGTCAGTCACGCGAGGGACCTCCGGGGACAAGCACGATGACCGCCACCAAGACGACCTCGAGCGCGACGACGCAGGGGGTTCTCGTTCAGGTCAGGAGCGAGTTCCTCGAAGAGCAGTCACAGCCCGCGCTTCGACGCTTCGTGTTCGCCTATGAAATCACCATCACCAACCGTGGAAGCGAAGTGGTTCAGCTGAGGTCGCGTCACTGGATCATCACCGATGCGATGGGCGAGGTGCAGGAAGTGAAGGGCCCGGGGGTCGTCGGAGAGCAGCCCGTGCTGAGCCCGGGCGAAAGCTTCCGCTACACCAGCGGCGCCGTACTACCGACAGCGCGGGGCACGATGCGCGGCACCTATCAGATGCACCGTGCGGACGGGGCTCAGTTCAACGCAGAGATCGCCGAGTTTCTTCTCGAGCGGCCGTACTCGCTCAACTAGCGGCTATCCCAAGCCGTCTTGATCGCTTTGTACGTCTCGATCCCAGCCTCGCTGAGGTCGAGCGCGCCCTCGGCCACGAGGTGCTGATGGATGTCCTTCGGATCGGTCTTCCAGCCTTTGGGGACATCGAGCTTCACGTTCACCGGCACGCCGCCCAGCAAGCCTTGCTCCTCCATCGTCCAGAGCGCCTCGGCCGCGAGAAATTGACCCGCGATCTTGCGGAACTCGGGCTTCAGGTGACTGGCCAGGGGGAACACGTCATAGAGCCCGACGGCGTCGCCCGGAATGGCAAGCGGCTGCCGAAGGGCCTTGAAGACCGGCGCCGCTATGGGCAGCTCGACGAGCTCGAGGCCGGCGATCGCATGGCCCTCCGAGGCGTTCAGCGAACGCTCGTAGGCATCGCCGTGACTGCGGCTGATCGCCGCGGGTCGCGCCGATGCGTCCAAAAGCACCGTAATGACGACATACGGCCTGGGGTCTCGCTCTTCCGACATTTTGCGGGCAAGCAGTTAGCGCATTTGTCGGCGGTTGGGTAGTCCCCGTCGCCTTGACCGGAGGCGAAGCCGTCGGTAGCTCTGCCGCGACGATGCGCATCGAGATCCATCCCACTCATCCTCAGCCCCGCAAGGTCGGGCAAGCGGTGGAGATCCTCCGCCGCGGAGGGGTGATCCTGTACCCGACCGGCACGGTCTACGGGCTCGGCTGCGACATCCATCAGAAGAAGGCGATCGAGCGCATCTACCAGATTCGTCAGCTCAAGAAGGACCACCCCCTGAGCTTCATGTGCCCCGACCTCAGCAAGATCGCGCACTACGCCCACGTGGACGATTTCGCGTACCGCATCATGAGGCGACTCGTCCCCGGGCCCTATACCTTCGTCTTGAAGGCGACCCGCGAGGTGCCGAAGATGCTGCTTCGCAAGCAGAAGACCGTCGGAATTCGGGTTCCCGATGATCCCGTCGCACTCGCTCTGCTCGAAGAGCTTGGGAGCCCGATCGTCTCCGCATCGGCGACCTACCAGGACCAGGTCCTCAACGATCCGGACGAGCTCTTCGCGCGATTCAAGCAGGCCGATGGGTTCATCGACGCCGGCTGGGGCGGCATCGAACCTTCGACCGTGATCGACCTGACCGGTGACGAAGCCGAAGTGATCCGACAGGGCGCTGGGCCCGTCGACCTGCTCTGATCAGCTCCGGACCGTCACGCCCCGGGCTTCGGCGATCAGGCTGCGCAGAAGGTCGACCCATTCACCGTAGCGTGGCGCGCTTCGCATCTGTTCGACCAGGCGCTCGGGAGTCCAATCGTCGCGGCCACGGTATTGAGTCACCGCGCTCCAGTTGGCGAGGTGCTGGTCCCACTGTTCGCCGGTCCACGAGCCCACCTCGCCCGCGCGAAAGATGAAGAGGTGGTCATCTGCCAGATCGGCGCCCGCGATCCACAAGCCTGTGTCGGAGATGAAAGGGCCGAGGGTCTGGATCACCAGGTTCCGCTCGGCGCCGCGCCCCAATGGCTCGAGTGCGCGATCGAACTGTTCCCAGCTTCGCGTTAGGGTGCGGACGCGCTCTTCGGAGATCGGCATGTGTGGCTTGAAGGCGCCCGGGGCCACGCGCGCATCGTGGTCGTCGTAGATGCGGATGCCGTGCTTCCCTTCGACCTCTCGATAGGCCTGCAGGGCGACCTCGCGCGAAGCCTGGCCGTCGAGGTGCGCGAGGAACGTGGCGATGAGTGGGCGGGTCACGAAGGGTTCCGATCAGTTGGGTGCGCCCGGTTTGGCTTCAGTACGCGAAAGTGCGGCATCGGAGCTCAGGAGCGCGCGGATCCGGTCGAGAATTTGGTCGGCCAGGGCGTGCTTGGGCATCTCGGGAAGCTCCGTGCAGCCCCTTTCATCGACCAAGGAAGCCCGGTTGGTGTCGCGGCCGAGCCCCGCGCTCGCCTCGTTTGCAACGATGAGGTCGGCGGCTTTGCGTTCGAGCTTCTCGCGGGCTGAGCGCTCGAGGTCTTCGGTCTCGAGGGCGAATCCGACCAGTACCTTCGGCCGAGCGGAGCGCTTGGAGCCGACGTCGGCAAGGATGTCCGGATTGCGGACGAGCTCGAGCTTCAGATCGCCACCCTTTTTGATCTTATGCCCAGCCTGTACGCTCGGGCGGTAGTCGGCGACGGCCGCAGCCATGATCAAAACATCGTGGGCTTCGTAGCGGGCCATGACCGCCTCATGCATCTGTCGAGCCGAACGGACCTGAACCAGCTCGACGCCCGTGGGCGCGGGGAGGGAGACCGGACCACTGACGAGCGTGACCTCCGCACCGCGCCGAAGCGCGGCGCTCGCGATGGCGTATCCCATTCGGCCGCTCGAACGGTTGCCGAGGAAGCGCACAGGGTCGAGGTCCTCGTAGGTGGGTCCCGCGGTAATGAGAATCCTGGCGCTCGCCAGATCGTCGCTGTGCGCCAGCTTCGATTCGACCACGTCGACGATCTCGTCCGGCTCGGCCATGCGCCCCTCACCGATCTCACCGTTGGCGAGGGCCCCGCTGACCGGGCCAATCAGGACGGCACCGCGGTCCCGAAGAGTCTCTGCGTTCGCGCGCGTGGCCGGCTGGGTCCACATCCGGTGGTGCATGGCCGGGGCAAAGAAGAGCTGCCCCCGGGCGCAGGCGAGAGTTGCAAGGAGCGCATCGTTGGCCAAGCCGGTGGCCGCGCGGGCCATCAGATTCATCGTGGCGGGCGCGACGACGATGGCATCTGCCCACTCTCCGAGCTCCACGTGAACCTCGCCGGCGTAGTCGTCCGCCCAGAGATCGGTGACCGCAGGCTTTCCCGTGAGACCGGCGAAGGTGATGGGGCCGACGAACCGTGTGGCCGCCTCGGTCATGACGACCCGCACCTCCGCGCCTCGGCGCATCAGCTCGCGGACGAGCTGTACCGCCTTGAACGCTGCGATGCCGCCGCCTAGGCCTACGAGGATCCGCTTACCCTGCACGCTCATCTTCCGGGAAGTCTAGCAGGGGCGACGGCCTTTGCGACGCGTCTTCTTGCTCTTTCGAGACTGAACGGCTGCCCGGTAGCCGGTCAAAAAGCTAATGAACGGGTACCCCCGGCGCCGGGAACTGGTCGCAGAGGTCTTTGATCTCGCCGGCGACGCGCTCGATGAGCGACGGGTTGTCCACGTCCTCGACGACATCGGCCATCCAGTTTCCGAGTCGCTTCATCTCGTCCGCGCCCATGCCGCGGCTCGTGATCGCCGGTGTCCCGATGCGAATGCCCGAGGGATCGAAGGGCTTGCGGGTGTCGAACGGCACCGAGTTGTAGTTGCCCACCATGCCGGCACGATCGAGCGCCTGCGCGGCCACCTTTCCGGGGACGTCCTTGCTGCTGAGGTCGATCAGAATCAGGTGGTTGTCGCTCCCCCCGGTGACCAGATCGAAGCCACGCGAGAGCAGCGTCTCGGCCAGCGTTCGGGAGTTGTCGACAATCGCGTGCGCGTAGGCCTTGAACTCGTCGGTCATCGCAAGCTTTGCGGCGATGGCGATGCCGGCGGTGGTGCCGTTGTGGGGGCCGCCCTGAAGGCCAGGGAACACCGAACGGTCGATTGCCTTTCTGTGCTCGTCGTTGCAGAGGATCATCCCACCGCGAGGTCCGCGTAGCGTCTTGTGCGTGGTGCTGCTGATCACCTCGGCATGGCCGACGGGCGAAGGATGGGAGCCACCGGCCACCAGGCCCGAGATGTGGGCGATATCCGCTACCAGAATCGCTCCGACCTCGCGCGCGATCTCCGCGAACTTCGCGAAGTCGACGATCCGAGGGTAGGCGGTGGCGCCGCAGAAGAGGAGCTTCGGCTTGTGTTCCCGCGCGAGCGAAGCGACCTGGTCGAAGTCGATGCGATGGTCGTCGCGGCGCACTCCATATTGGATCGCGTTGAAGTACTTGCCGGAAATCGAGACTTTCCAACCATGGGTGAGGTGCCCGCCGCTCGGCAAGCCCATCCCCATGATCGTGTCGCCGGGGCTGCAGAACGCGAAGTAGACGCCGAGGTTCGCCGGGGAGCCGGAATAGGGCTGTACATTCGCATGGTCGACGCCAAACAGCGTCTTGAGCCGCTCGATCGCCAGGCTCTCCACGGTGTCGATGTTCTGCTGACCTTCGTAGTACCGCTTCCCCGCGTATCCTTCCGAGTACTTGTTGTTGAGGACGCTGCCGCAGGCTTCCATCACGGCGCGGCTCGCGTAGTTCTCGCTCGGAATCAGGCGCAGCTTGTCGTGTTGGCGCTTCTCTTCCTCAGCAATGCAAGCGGCGATTTCGGGGTCGACTTCGGTGAGCGGTAGGTCAGCCATGATTCTCCCAATTCTCCTCGAAGCGGGCCTTTAGCACGTTTGTGACATCGGTGTTATTCGGTGAGACGTGGGCGAATATTTTCCGAGCCGCGACGAGTTCGAGCACCTGAGCCACGGCGCAACCGTAGTACCGG
>CBDUCC010000123.1:0-9699 GCA_965365555.1 uncultured Myxococcales bacterium
CGAACGAGCAAATCGAAGAGCACCTTCGAGCAGCAGGTGCCGGTGAATAGCGAAGTCGCGATGCCGATGAGGAGCAACGTCGCGAAGCCCTTGATCGGACCGGTGCCGAACTGCCAGAGGACGATACCGGCGATGGCTGTCGTGAGCTGACTGTCGAAGACCGACGAGTATGCCCGAGCGTAGCCTTGCTCGACCGCAGACCGGGGTGATTTTCCAAGTCGAAGCTCTTCGCGAATACGCTCTGTGATCAGCACGTTCGCGTCTACTGCCATACCCACGGTGAGCGCGATGGCGGCCACCCCAGGAAGAGTCAACGTTGCTCCGATGCCGGACATGACGCCAAGCAAGAGCAGTAGGTTCAACACGACCATGATGTCGGCGACGATGCCGGCAACCTCGTAGTAAAGAGCCATGAAGATCAGGACGAGCACCACGCCCGCAAGCGCCGCGAAGGCGCCCTTGCGAACGGAGTCCTCACCGAGAGTAGGACCGATCAACTGCTCGTTGGCAGGACGAAGGGGCGCCGGGAGTGCACCTGCCTGAAGGACGACCACCAAGTCTTTCGCCTCTTGCAGAAGCTCGTTGCGGTCGAGGAACTCGCCGAGTGTTATCCGGCCTCGTGCGCCGATCTGGCCCTGAATCACGGGCGCCGACTCGACACGATCATCGAGGACAATCGCCATCCGCTTCCCGATGCTACGGCCGGTGAGGTCCCCCATTCGGGAAGCGCCACGCGTGTTCATCGTGAAGTCGACCTCCGGGCTTCCGCTCTGAGGATCGAATCCGACCGAAGCGTCGTCGAGGTCCTCACCGGTCACCTCGGCGAGACGATAGAGGTAATAGGTTCGCCAGCCCTCGCCGCCGCGCTCGGGGTCCGCGTCTTGACGGCCGATCGCCAGCTCGTGGTCGTCGGGGACGGCGAGCGTCGCGATGTAGGACCGAAGCAGGTCACGGGCGTCCTCGCCGAACGCCTCCGCGAAAGCCTGCGAGTCGGCATTGAGGTAGACACCTTCGGGCGGTGCGGTGAAGACGGACCGCGAATCGGTCTCGTCATCGACGATCTGGAACTTGAGCTGGGCCGTTCGGCTGATGATCGACTTGATCCGCTCGAAGGAGGCCTCCTGGGCGCCGGGAACCTCGATGATGATGTCACCGTCGTTGGGCCTCGCGATCACGGTCGGCTCGAGCACGCCCATCGTGTCGATTCGGTTGGTGATCGTCCGCTCGGACTGGCGAACTGCCGTCTCGCGCATGTCGGCGAGTTGCTCTTCACGCATGTGAAGGTCGACGACGAGATCGCCGACTCCGCTCGCGACCCGAAGGTCGCGGAAGTAATCGCGCACCCAGGTCTTGCTCATCTTCGCCGCGTCATCAGCGTTCGAGAACGTGATCCGAATCGCACGAACCGTGCCGCCCTCTTTGTCGACACGCTCGACCTTGCAGCGCTGCTGAATCTCGGCGAGCTTCTCCGGGCCGAGGTCGTCGACTTCTTCCTCGGCGACCGCGCCTATCAGTACGCCGCACTGGCGCTGCACCTGCTCCGCCAAGCGGTCGCGACGATCCCGGATGTATTCGTCGACCTCGACCTCGTACATCAACCGAAGGCCGCCCTTGATGTCGAGGCCCGGGTTGATTTGGTTGTCGAAAGTCTCTTTGACGACGTCGGGGCAAGGCAACCAGCGGTCCACACTCGGCCAGAGCGCGAGAGCGCCCAAGACGGCTGAGCCGACCACGATTGCCAAACGAAAATACCAGCCTCGATCCATGATCCTCGCCTGTGCGTTCAGCTCTTTTGTTCGGGGGTTTGGTCCAAGCCAGCGACGTGACTCCGAAGGACCTTGATGCGCGTGCGGTCCGCGATTTCGAGGGTGACGTCACGCTCGTCGAGCGCGGTCACTTCGCCGCGGATGCCGCCATTGGTGCGCACGATGTCGCCCTTCTTGAGATCGCCTAGCATCTGCTCGTGTTGCTTCGCTCGCTTCTGTTGCGGGCGGATCATCACGAAGTAGAGAACCGCGAACATCAATAGGAGGAAACCGATCTGTTCGGTTCCGCCGCCACAGCCCATGGGGCCGGGAGGAGGCGCGCCGCCGCCGGTCGGAGCCGCTGCAGGTGGGCCGCCGCTCACCTCCGGCTGAAGCAAAATCGATAGTAATGAGTAGAGCACCACGAACCCTCAATGCTTTTGGAGCCCGGAAGCACGATGCGTCCCGGGCCCCTGAAGCGCGGGCGGTTCTACTCCATGCCCCGAACGAGGTCAACTCAGCGGAATTGTGGATTTATGCTACAAGAGCGCGGCCCCTGATTGGTGGGGGCGTGAGGAGTTGAGGGACCATGGTGGACAAAGTGGACAAGATCTGGTTCGACGGAAAGCTGATTCCGTGGGAACAGGCGAACGTCCACGTACTGACGCACACCCTGCACTACGGGCTTGGTGTCTTCGAGGGCATCCGCTGCTACAAGCTGCACGACGGCCGGAGCGCGATCTTTCGTTTGGAAGAGCACATTCGCCGGCTGTTCGATTCCGCCCACATCTGCATGCTCCCGATGCCCTACACGCAGGAGCAGTTGGTGGAAGCATGCCTTGCGACGGTCCGCGAGAACGGCCTCGATGAGTGCTACTTGCGCCCGATCGCCTTCATGGGCGCGGGCGAGATGGGCCTCGGCGCACGCACCAACCCCACCCACGTGGCAGTCGTAGCCTGGAGATGGGGCGCGTACTTGGGTGAAGAAGGCCTGACGCGCGGGATTCGGGCCAAGGTGAGCTCGTTCCAGCGTGCCGGTGTCAACACCCTCATGAGCAAGGGCAAGATCAACGGTCACTACGTGAACTCGATCCTCGCGAAGCGTGAGGTCCAGGCCATCGGGTACGACGAGGCCATCATGTTGGACACGCAGGGGTACGTCAGCGAGGCGAGCGGAGAGAACATCTTCGTCGTCCGCGACGGCGAGGTCGCTACGCCACCGATGGGCGTCTCGATTTTGGGGGGTATTACCCGCAACTCGGTCATCGCCGTCATGCGCGGACTCGGCCTCACCGTGCACGAGCGACTGATCTCCCGGGACGAGCTCTACATCGCGGACGAGGTGTTCATGGTCGGTACCGCGGCAGAGGTGACCCCCGTGCGCGAGCTCGACGACCGACAGATCGGGATTGGCTCACGAGGACCGATCACCGAGAAGGTGCAGACGGCCTACTTCGATGCGGTTCGCGGCGTGAACTCGCCCGATGAGAAGTGGCTTGCGTTGGTTTGAGCGGCGGCGGGCCAGATGACTCGCGTACGTCGTTAGCCTTCAACCACAGTCTTGTGAATGAGGATGCGCCGGCAATGTGGGCACTGGTGGAGCTCGTCGGCTCGCTGAAGCTCGATGGCAAGCTGCGGTGGCAGTGCCATGCGGCAGGCGTTGCAGGTCGCGTCGCTGACGATGATCACCGCGTTCGCGATTCCCGTGCGGAGCCGCTCGTACCGCTTGACCACGTTGGCAGGAACCTTCGCGGCGAGCTCCTCGCGGCCGTTCAGCAACACGCCGCGCTGCTCTTCGAGCTCGGCGACGCGGGCCTTCGACGACTCTTCCTGCGTCTGCAGTAAGCCCTTGGCCTCCTCAAAGTCCTTCTCGCGCTCGCCGAGCGAAGCGGTCTTGGCCTCGATGGCGTCGCCGATCCGCTTGAGCTCATCTTCACGCTCTTTGATGGCGCGGCGATTCGCCTCGACCTCGCGCTCACCGGCGTTGGCCTCTCGAATGTTCTGCGCCTGGGCCGCCTTCTTGCGCGCACGCTGCAGCCCCTCACCGCGCTCCTTGAGCTCGGTGCTCTGCTGCTGCTTCAAGGCCTGGGCCTGTGCCAGTTGTTCACGTTCCTGCGCGAGCAGGTTCTCGAGCATCTGGACGCCGTTGCGCAGCTCTTCGAGTTGCTGTGGGATTTGTTTTAGCTCGGCATCGATGTCGCGAGCCGAGTCATCCATCTCAGCGAGTTTCGCCAGCGCTACGAGCTCTTCGCGCAAGGGTTGCCTCCGTGGTCAGCCAAAACTGGCGGGGCTGTAGCCTGCCTGGCGAAGTGACGCAAGAGAACGGTTTTGTGGGCGAAAAACGGTAGGCCCACCTGGACTCGAACCAGGAACAACCCGGTTATGAGCCGGGGGCTCTAACCAATTGAGCTATGGGCCCGCATTGCGGTTCTAGCCCGAAGGCCCTCGGAACGCGAACGAATCAAATCCACGAAAGGCAAGCGTTGCAAAGGAGCGATCGGAGAGCGGGTCGCGGCGCCCGTGCCGGCGAGCAGGACCCGTCGACTCGCCCCGCCTCGCCGCTGGGCGCTGGCGTGCCGAAAGGCTCTCCCTCGTCTGCAAGGTCGAGACGAACGAAGCGCCACCGCCGCAAGCCCGCACGCACACCCGCAGCAAGAAGCCACCAGCCTACACCGGTCGCACCCAGTCAAACCACGCCACGAGGGGACACGCACCCCGTTCCCATCAGCAACGATTCTCAGTACTTGTGGATCCAACTGCGAATTTTTACGAGACCGGAGTGCGCCTATCCTGGAAGAATTCGCAGTTGGGTTCGCAAGTATTTGAAATGCTTGCGGTTCTAGATGGGCTGCGTGTCCCGGCTTAGTTGTCCATGAAGCTGCGCAGCTGCTTGCTGCGGCTTGGATGGCGGAGCTTGCGCAGGGCCTTGGCCTCGATTTGCCGGATGCGTTCGCGGGTGACCTCGAAGTCTTGGCCAACCTCCTCGAGGGTATGGTCGCTCTTCTCGCCGATGCCGAAGCGCATGCGAAGGACTTTCTCCTCGCGCGGCGTGAGGGTCTTCAGGACGCGTCGGGTCTGGTCCTCGAGGTTGCCGCCGATGACGGCTTCGACTGGTGAGACGGCGTTCTTGTCTTCGATGAAGTCACCAAGATGGCTGTCTTCCTCTTCGCCGATCGGCGTCTCGAGGCTGATCGGCTCTTTCGCAATCTTGAGGACTTTGCGGACCTTCTCGAGCGGCATCTCCATCCGCTCTGCGATCTCCTCCGGATCGGGCTCGCGTCCAAGCTCCTGCACCAGGTAGCGGGAAGTGCGAATCAGCTTGTTGATCGTCTCGATCATGTGGACCGGAATTCGGATCGTTCTCGCCTGATCGGCGATCGCCCGGGTGATCGCCTGCCGAATCCACCAGGTCGCGTAGGTCGAGAACTTGTACCCACGGCGGTACTCGAACTTGTCGACCGCCTTCATCAAACCGATGTTGCCTTCCTGAATCAGGTCGAGGAATTGCAGACCACGGTTCGTGTATTTCTTGGCGATCGAGACCACGAGGCGCAGGTTCGCTTCGACGAGCTCTGCCTTCGCGCGCTCGGTCTGTCGTTCGCCCTCGGCAAGCGCGCGATACGTCTCACGGAGCCGTTCTACCGGTTGGCCCATGTCCTCTTCGACGGCAGCGATTAACTTCTGCGCGTCGCGGATGTGTTCCTCGGACAGAAGGATCTGCTCTTCGGAGCCGTACTTGCGGAGGACGCGCTTCTCGACCGACTTGCTCTCCTGCATGTCGCGAACGACACGCTTCATGTCTTTGTGCTTCAACCCGCCGACCCGAGCCTCTGCCTCGTTGATCTCGCGCTCCGCGCGCTCGACGCGGCGGATGTAGCTCTTGATGCGAGCCACGACGCGGTCGATCTGCTTCTTGGTCAAGTTCAGCTCGCGAAGGAGAGCGATGCGCTCGTCCACGTGCTTGTCGATCTGATTGGCAAACTGCTTCTTGCTTCGGTCGGACACGCGCCGCTTGCCGTCGAGCTCGCTCTGGACCTTGGTCATGGCGGACTCGATGCGCTTGACCTTGTCGAAGAGCTTGAGAGCGCGCACCTTGGCCGCCTCGAAGTCGACGTCTTCTTCCTTATCCAAGTCGCGAACGACATCCTTGATTCGAAGCTTGCCCTTCCGAAGGCTTTCGCCGATCTCGAGAATCTCGGCGACGCCGACACGGGAGTTGAGAATCACCTGGAAAATCTTGGCTTCGCCGTCCTCGATGCGCTTGGCAATCTCGACCTCACCTTCGCGGGTCAGCAGCGATACCGAACCCATCTTCCGAAGATACATCCGGACCGGGTCGTTGCTCTTCTGAGCGTAGCCGTCATCGGCAGGAGGAGGAATGGTCGACGGACGTCTTGCCGAGGTGCGCGTCGCGGCTACTGGAACTTCGCTCGTTCTGCTCTGCCCTTCGGGCGCACCGTCGACGACGTCGATGTCTTCGCTCTTCAGCCACACCATCAAATCGTCGATCTGATCCGAGGTCACCATGTCTGGCGGCAACGCCTCGTTCAGCTCGTCGTAGGTGAGATGTCCTTGCATTCGTCCGCGCTCGAGAAGCACTTGCACTTCCTTGCGCTCGCGCCCTTTGAGCTTCGGGACCACCCGCGACACCGGTTCCTCCTTGAACTTCGACTCGGTTGTTCCCCCGCTACGGACTGAGCTTTTGGACGCCATCTCTACCTCTGCTTGGTGTTCGTCTTGAGCTGGTGAGCGCTACGCGTGAGCTCCACAAACTCGCGGGTAAGCCCTGCTGCCAACGCGTCGTCGCCAACACGGCGAGCTTCGACGATGCGTTGTTGCAACCGGGGCAACTGTCGTTCGATGCTCTTGCGTTCGAGAAGTGGCAAACCGTCATCGAGAATTTGGCGCGCCTCGTCGATGCTGTGTTGCTGCACCGCCAACTGCGCTTCCAACCACGGCCTGAGTTGATTGTCATGCAACTCATCGAGCAAGGCCGTGACATCGAGCGATCCCTGCTTATCCACCATCCGCAAGATAGAATCAAAGATGGCGCGAAGTTCATCACTCGTCAAAAGCGACGGCAGTTTGTGCACGCCCTCGTGATGTACGAGGGTCGGTTGATCGATCAGCACCGAAATCAACTTCGACTGTAACTCCGACACTCGCGGTGCAATCCCCTGCTGCACTGCGTCACGTCGTTGCCCTTCACGATCGGTGGTGCGCCCCAAGCCACGACGCAGCTCACGGCGCACCAGCGTAGTGTCGGTGATCCCAAATTTGCGGGCGACGCGTTCAACGTAGAGTCCACGTTCGATCGGACTCTCAACCTTGGCAAGAATCGGACCAAGCTTTGCGATCGCGTCGGCCTTCGCGTGCGGGTTCGGTTCGACGCGCTCCGCAGAGTCATCGATTAAATGTTCGATTATGGTGGGGGCGCTCACGATTCTCGTGCGCAGCGCATCCACCCCGTTCTCGCGGAGGAAGCTGTCCGGGTCCGAACCTTGCGGAAGCGTCACCACATGCGCGGCAAGCCCAACCTTCGAAAGGACCGCGTACGCTTCTCGGACCGCCTTGCGTCCGGCGTTGTCACCATCGAAGAGCAATGTGACTTTCTGCGCGAATCGTTTGATGAGCCGGGCATGAGCCTCCGTGAACGCCGTGCCCATCGGCGCGAGAGCGTTCTGAAATCCCGCCTGATGAAGCGCGACGAGGTCGAAGTTTCCCTCGCAAAGTACGGCCGCATCCTCGCGTCGAATCTCGACCCGCCCTTCGTGCAGCCCGTAGAGGATCTCGCCCTTGTGATAGAGCGGGTTCTCCGGACTGTTGAGGTACTTCGCAGGTGGTTCCTTGGGAGGCTCCATCGATGGCGCGGCGTCGAGGGCGCGTCCGCTGAACGCGACGACACGTCCGTGCACATCCGTGACGGGAAACATCAGTCGATGACGAAAGCGATCATAGTGACCGCGACCGGAACGGCGAGAAACGATCAGCCCCACGGTTTCAGCGTCCTCGGGTGACACGCCCGAACGTTCGAGAAACCTGCTGAGCGAGTCCCATCCGTGCGGCGCGTACCCGAGGCGAAACCTCCGAGCTGATTCCTCGGAAATCCCTCGATTCAGGAACTCGTCTCGTGCGATCCCTCGGTCGGGATGCTCGCGCAACTGGCTGCAATAGTACTCGGTGGCCTTCTCCATGACGTCGGAGAGACGTTCGGTCTGCTTCTTCTTTCGTTGGAAGTCGGCTTCCCGTTCCGGATCGTAGACCGGTAGTTGCACGCCCGTCTGCTCTGCCAGGTCGCGCGCAACCTCGGGGAACGTCTTGCCTTCGACGTGCATGAGGAATGAGAACACGTCGCCCGACGCTTTGCACCCGAAGCAGTGGTAGAAGCCTCGATGCGGATGCACGTAAAACGACGGTGTCTTCTCGTTGTGGAACGGACAGAGGCCCCGAAGACTGTTGCCGGACTTCTTGAGCGCGACGTAGTTCCCGATGACCTCGGCGATGGGAGCCCGGTCGCGGATCTCAGCAATCTTGTCCTCGGAAATCACCGCCGCGTCTCACCCATGCTCGCCTGTCGAATGCGCGGGGCAGTTTAGGCTTCGCTTGCTGCTTGGCAAGCGCCGTCCGTCGCTGTAGTTGTGGCGCGATGCCCCACGCCCACGCATCGGCAGGAAGAGTCCTCGGCGCTTATGCCGCGGTCTGTGTCGCGGTGTATGGCGTCACCAGGCTCGAGCCCTTGCCTGCCATCGGACCGTACGCGCATCTGCTCGTGGCTATGATCTTTCTTCTTGCCGCAGTGCGATGGACGAGGAGCGACCCGAGCCATTTTGGTACCGCGCTCGGAGGGCTACTCGAGCCGACCACCGACGATCGGCCGGCAGGACCGCTCGGCATTTTCGACCTCGGTCGCGCGATTCTCGCGGCGGTGCCTTCCGGGCTTTGCGAGCTGGCGGTCGCGCTTGCGGTCGTCGCGGTCGTGTTTCCCTTGTACGCGGTCGGCTACTACTTCTGGACGGGGCCGACGGCGAGCTTCCAGCTCGTGCTACCACCGGGCTTGCTGAACCTGGCGCTGGCGCAGCTCGTCGTGGTGTCGCTCCCGGAGGAGGCCTTCTTTCGCGGCTACCTTCAAACGGCGCTCACCGACCTCGAGAGCCGGAGGCTTCGTATTCTTGGAGTCGAGCTCGCCCCCGTCGCCTGGCTGCTGCAAGCGGTTCTGTTCGCGGCCATTCACTTCCTCGTGGAGCCGAATCTGGCTCGTTTGTCGGTATTCTTCCCGGGCCTGCTCTTTGGCTGGCTGCGCGCCTGGCGCGGCGGCATCGGCGCTGCGATCGCCGTCCACGCGATGAGCAATCTTTATTCCGAGATCCTGGCTCGGAGTTGGCTATAACCGACTCATGCTGGCTCCCCCGCCCGCCCCGACGATTTTGGCCGACACCGTTCGCCGCGCGCTCGCCGAGGACATCGACCGGGGCGATGTCACCACCGAAGCGTGCGTGGCTCCCACCACCATGGGGGCGGCAATGTTGAACGCCCGGGAGCCGATGGTCGTATGCGGGCTGCCCATCCTCGATGAGGTGTACGCTCAAGTGGACCCATTGGTCGACGTCGATCCGCAGGTCGATGACGGCGATCAGGTGGCCGAAGGCGCGCTGGTCGCCACCGTCACCGGCCCGGCCGCCTCGATCCTCCTTGGCGAACGAGTAGCGCTGAATTTCGTCCAACGCCTCACGGGAGTGGCCACCCTGACCCGACGATTCGTCGACGCCCTACCCATGGGCTCGTCCACCCGGATTACGGACACGCGCAAGACCACGCCCGGCCTGCGTGCCCTCGAGCGCTACGCGGTCCGCTGCGGCGGCGGCTTCAATCATCGTGACGACTTGGGCGCAGCGGTCCTGATCAAAGACAATCACATCGCTGCCGCCGGCGGTTGTCGGCAGGCGATCGAGCGCGC
>CBDUCC010000124.1:0-9626 GCA_965365555.1 uncultured Myxococcales bacterium
TGTGCCCCGAATCCTGGACGTGGAAGTCATGCTCGATCTACTGGCGGGTCTCGTCTGGGAGATCCGGCGGGAAGGCAGCACCGTGGTCCTGTCCGCCCACTCCGTACACTCGACGCAGCCCGACCCCGCGCGGTGCCGCACCGGAGCCGCCCGCACCGGAGCCGCCACCTTGCCCGGCGCTCCCCGCCCGGCCTCCCGCACCGGCTGTGCCGCCGGCGCCGGATGCGCCACCGGCGCCGCTGAAGCCACCCGAGCCGCCATCACCACCAGCACCACCCATTCCACCACCCATGTCGGCGCAGACCTCTTCGGTCTGGCAGGTGCCCTGGGTGAACGGGCTTCCCACATGGCAGCAGATCAGCCCGGCATTGCACTCGTCGTCTTGGAAGCAGGTCGTCCCGACGTCTCCCGTGCACGCGCTGAGAACGATGCAGCAGGCGGAAGCCAGGGAGAGCCAAGAGAAGGTGGTTATGCTCATGAGCGCGCCGAGCATAGCTCAGACCCCCGAACGAGGCCATGCTGACAGGGCGAACGGAGGCTATGCTCCCGACTGCATGGAGGAGGCGAAAAACCAAGCGGAAGGGCCGCGTTCGGGGAGGTGCGCGATCGTCGGCCGCCCGAACGTCGGAAAGTCGACGCTCCTCAATGCCCTGCTCGGACAGAAGCTGGTCATCGCGACCCCCCGTCCTGGAACCACTCGCTCCTGTGTCCTGGGCGTGTATGCGTCCGACTCGCCACCGACGCAGATTGCCTTCGTCGATACACCCGGTCTCGAGCGCCCCAAGGGAGCGCTCGGACAGGTGCTGATCGACAGCGCCAAGCAAGGCCTTCTCGACTGCGACACGATCGTTTTCATGACCGAAGCGCCGAAAGCCGATGCGGGCGCCCGAGTTCACGACAAGGATATGATCGCGCTCGACGCGCTCGACGGTGTGAAGGCACCGGTCATCTTGGCGATCAACAAGGTCGACAAGCTCAAGGCCAAGGAGCGGCTTTTCGGGTTGATCGAGGCCTACCAAGACAAGCACGCGTTCACCGCCGTGGTCCCAATCTCGGCAACGCGCGGTACCAACCTCGATGCCCTGGTCAGCGAGATCCGGACAACGCTTCCCGAGGGCCTGATGTACGACCCCGCTTTCCTGACCGACCGCCCGGAGCGCTTCTTCGTGGCCGAGCTGATCCGGGAGGCCGCGATGCTCAACACGCGTCAGGAGGTGCCGTACGGCATTGCCTGCGAGCTCGAGAGCTACCAAGAGGATGGCGCTCTGGTTCGCATCGAGGGCACCCTCATCGTGGAGAAGCAGAGTCACAAAGCGATCGTGATCGGCAGTCGGGGTGATACGATCAAAAAGATCAGCTCCGAGGCTCGGCAGCAGATCGAAGCGATGCTGGAGCGGAAGGTCTACCTCCGCCTCTGGGTCAAGGTCGTCCCAGGTTGGACCCGTGATCCGGTGAAGGCGAAGCAACTCGCCATCAAGGAGAGTCAGGCGTGAGCCGACGGCATCCGCAAGCAAGGCGCCCTGCCGGCTCGGTGATCAACAAACCGCTCGTGGCCATCGTGGGACGGCCGAACGTCGGCAAGAGCACACTCTTCAACCGACTTGCCGGCCAGCACATCGCCATCGTCGAGGACATTCCGGGCGTTACCCGTGACCGCTCGTATGCGGATGCCTTCGTTCTGGGCCGCGAGCTCGTTCTGATCGACACGGGCGGCTTCGACCCGGACAGCGATGATCCGATGAAGGCCGGCATCGCAAGTCAGGTGCAACTCGCTCTGGAAGAGTGCGACGTGGTGGTCTGCGTCGTGGATGCGACGGTGGACCCCCTACCCGCTGATCGAGAAGCGATCGCGCTGCTCCGTGACGCTGGAAAGCCGGTCATCTTCGTCGCGAACAAAGCCGATTCGGAATCGAAGGCGCATCACGCGGTCTCCTATTACGAGCTCGGAATGGAGTCGCTCCTGCCGATCTCGGCTCTGCACGGGCGCGGCATCGGCGCACTCGAGGAGGCGATCGCCGATAGACTTCCAGATCCAGTCGAGGTTCTGGAGCCGGAGCTCGACGTCCCCCGGGTGGCGATCATCGGCCGCCCAAACGCTGGCAAGTCCTCGCTCGTGAACCAGCTCTGCGGTGAGGAGCGCCAGCTCGTGGACGCTCGCCCCGGCACGACCGTGGACAGCGTCGACACGCTCGTCGAGCGAAATGGGAGCCGGTTCATTCTGATCGACACCGCCGGAATCCGCCGGAAGCGAAGCGTAAAGAAAAGAGGAGTGGAAGGATTGAGCGTGCTCCAAGCGATCCGCTCGATCGAACGGAGCCACGTCGTCGTGCTCATGATCGATGCAGAGCGCGGAGTCGGCGAGCAGGACGCAAAGATCGCCGGACTGGCAGACGATCGCGGGCGAGCCCTGGTCATCGCATTGAACAAGGTCGACCTCCTCGACCGAGACGCACAGAAGATGGCGATGGACCGTACCCGTGAAGTTCTCGCGTTCGTTCCATGGGCGCCGATGGTGACGGTGAGCGCTCTTCAGGGCAAGGGGGTCTCCGCCCTCCTGGGTCGGGTAGAAGACGCAGTTGCCGAACACCGAAAACGAATCTCGACGGGTGAGCTGAATCGGTTCTTCGAAGAAGTCATCGAGCGCCATCCGCCCCCGACGATGCATCACCGCTCCGTACGGCTGTACTACATCACGCAGGCGAGCATTGCGCCGCCCACCTTCGTGATCATGGCCAACCAACCGAAGGACGTACACTTCAGCTATCAGCGCTACGTGGTCAACCAGATCCGAAAGCGGTTCGGGTTCCGTGGCACTCCGATCCGCGTGCGCTATCGCGGTAAGAAGAAGAAGTAGCAACGGGCCTGGAACGCTCAGGAGCGGAGCGCACGAGCGTCCGGATTTCCGAGCTGCCCGCAGGCCGCCATGACACTTCGCCCCTTGGTGACCCGCTCGCGTACCGGAAGACCCTCCTCGCGCAGCCAGGCGATGAAACGTTCGATCTCGTGCTCCTCCGGAGCGCGTGTCAGCGAAACCGTGCCTGGGTTGTAGGGAATGAGGTTCAGGAGGACGCGGCCGAGCGGCTCGCAGAAAGAGGCCACCGCACGAGCGTCATCACGGGTATCGTTGATGCCTGGGAGAAGGCAGTAGTTCACGCCGAGCGCGAAGTTTCGCCGTGGTCGATACCTGAGCAGGGTCTGCTGAAGCTCTGCAATGTTCGTACGGCGGTTAATCGGCATGAGCTCGCTTCGGAGTGAATCGTTCGCCGCGTTGAGGCTGACGGACAGATTCAATCGCTTGAAGCCTTCTTGGTCGAGCCGGCGGATTCCGTCCACATGGCCGACGGTGCAAACGGTGAGTCGCTCCTGTCCAATGGCGAGCCCGGCCTCGTCGTTGAATACGCGAATCGCCTGAATCACCTGGTCTGCGTTGTCGAGAGCCTCGCCCATGCCCATGAAGACGATGTTGCGGATGGGCCATCCGAGCTGGTGCCGCGCCACGAGAAGCTGAGCGACGATCTCGTCGGCCCGTAGGTGCCGAAGCAGGCCCATGCGTCCGGTTTCGCAGAACGCGCAACGCATTTTGCAGCCAACCTGGCTCGACACGCAGAGCGTGTGACGGCCGCGACCCATCGGGATGCTGACGGCCTCCACCTCGAGCCCGTCCTCGAGACGAAGCACTACTTTCGACGTCTGTCCATGAGCACTCTCGTCGAACTCGATTCGAACGATCTCGGGCAGAGTGAACGAGAAGCCGTCCGTCCACCCAGCGAGCGCCTCCGCACCCAATCCGAAGTGCTCAGGCTGGAACCTTCCCTCGTGCATGACCTGGCGGTGAACTCGTCGGGCCACGCCGTGACCGCGGGGTAGCGAGTATCGCGCTCGTTCGACCAACTGAGCGCTGGTCAGACCGTGAATGGGAACGCGCTCCACGGTTCACTCCTGCACCAACAAGAAGTGAGCCGTCGCGACGGCGACCGGTTTGTCCGGGTCGTCTTGGTACGCGGAGACCCTCACGTTGGCGACGCGACGTCCGTGTCGCGTGAACACGGCCTTGGCAAGAACGTCCTGCGGACGCGCGCTCCGCAGATACTCGACCGTGATGTTGATCGTCTTGGGGACGGCGTCGGTTTCACCGTGCCAAAGAAGCATGAAGATCGCCGTAGACTCCATCAACGCCCCAAGGGTTCCCCCGTGCAGAGCGGGAACATTGGCATTGCCGACCAAGTGATCGGAGTAACGCATCCGACCGGTCACCTCGCCATCCGCGAGCTCGGCCGTGATGCCCAGGAAGCGATTGTACGGAATGGCCTCCTCGAGGGGGCCGAAATCTCCGCTCTCACGGACGGCAGCGACGGCGTCGCGAAGCCTCATGTGCCCGCCTCGTCATCCGTGCGTCGCTGATCACGAAACACGACGAAGGTGCCCGATGCCGTGGCAATCGGGCTCACGTTGTCGCCATGGTGCGCAGCGGCCTTCACGAACGCCACGTGACGCGTGACCTTGTAGCAATGCGCATCGCAGATGACCTCCTGGTGGGGAAGAGCCGGCCGCACGTAGTCGATTCGTAGGTCGAGCGTTGCGATCCGCCGGGGCGCGACCAGTGACATGATCACGGCGCCGCCGCAGGTAGCATCGATGAGACTGGTGATGCAGCCACCGTGGAGAACGCCGGTCTCCGGGTTACCGACCAGGTCTTCTCGGTACGGCAGGGCCAACGACAGGTGCTCGGGCCGGTAGTCCGCCACCCGAAGGTTCAGGGCCTGATTGTGAGGAACGGCCCCGACGTAGCGCCCCTCGAGGCGACGGCGGATTTCGTCCTTCTGAGGAAGAAACGAGTCGACCATCGTGGGCCTTTAGCAGGGCAGTCCGTCTTACACCACCGGCGGAGGCGGCGGCGTCGTCTGCTCGTCGAGCCAAGTGTCCGACGATACGAACTCGATGCCCTGCACCTCGGACGACCCGAGAAGATCGGGATGGTCGGTCAGAACTCGTGTCACGCCGGCCTTCTTGGCGAGCGCAACCAAGGCGGGCTCCCAGTCCTCGATGAAGTGATCGCCTTGCTCGACGATGTCGACGAGCCCGCGGATGGTCGACATCTGTCGGTCGACCGCATCCTCTTTGAACTCGGGAATCGCACGCAGCATCGACTCGATGCGTTCGAGAACCCAGCCGGACGTTTTGGGCCTTGCCGGACCGGCAAACGCGCGACGTGCCGCGTGTTCAGGCGGCGTGCCAAGAGCGACCGAAGCATTGACGTAAATGTCGGGCGCGAGGACGACATCCATGCATCGAGCGTACCACGGCGCATCGACCTTGACATCGTTTCGGTGCGGATTACCGCTCAAACATGAAGTCAGTCTGGATACCGAGATTCGGGAAGCCCGAAGTGCTGGAGGTGCGTGAGAGCGAGGACCCGCTACCGGCCTTGGGTGAGGTTCGGATCCGGGTCGAAGCGGCGGGGATCAACTTCGCCGAGATCATGGCCCGACAAGGCCTGTACCAAGATGCGCCGCCACCTCCAATGGTCGTGGGTTACGAGGTATCAGGCGTGATCGACGCGGTCGGTGAGCGCGTCGACCCTGCACGCAAGGGGCAGCGAGTCTTGGCGATGACCCGGTTTGGCGGATACGCAGACACCGTCTGCGTTCCCTCGGAGCAAGCCTACGAAATGCCCGAGTCGATGACCTTCGAAGAGGGAGCTGCCCTCCCGGTGACCTATCTGACCGCCTACCACATGCTTTTCAACGTGTTCCGAGTGCGAGCCGGGGACCACGTGCTGATCCACCAGGCAGCGGGCGGCGTCGGAACCGCGGCATGCCAGCTTTGCCGTTCGGTCGAAGGGGTGACTACCTACGGAACCGCCTCCAAGTCAAAACACGACTACGTTCGTACGAACGGATGTGACCACCCGATCGACTACCACTCGCTCGACTACGCCGATGAGATACGCCGGCTCACCGGAGGGCATGGCGTCGATGTCGTTCTCGACGCGCTCGGCGGAACCGATTGGAAGAAGGGCTACGATCTTCTCCGCCCCGGTGGGATGCTCATTCCCTTCGGTTGGGCGAACATGGCCAAGTTCGGCAAGCGAAAGATGACCCACGTCGTAGGTCAGCTGGCCAGAATGCCTTGGTGGACCCCCATGAAGCTGATGCACGAGAACAAGGGGGTCGCCGGCGTCAACATGGGCCACCTCTGGGACGAGCGTGAGATGACCCGCGAGGCGTTCACGAAACTCCTGCAGCTCTACCAGGCTGGCGCCATCAAGCCGCAAATCGACCGAAGCTTCCCCTTGGAGCAGGCGAGTGATGCACACGCCTACATCGAGGCCGGGCAGAACGTCGGCAAGGTGCTACTGACCCCTTGACCATGCCGGTTCGTATCTGCTTCGTCTGCCTCGGCAACATCTGCCGATCACCCACTGCCGAAGCCGCGATGCGAGCTCTGCTCGAGCGAGAGCAGCTGACGACCCGTATCGAGGTCGACAGCGCCGGCACCGGCGCATGGCACGTAGGTGAGCCTCCGGATCGGCGCTCACGCGCCGCAGGCAAGCGTCGTGGGCTCCAGATAGACGGGCGAGCACGCAAGGTCGTCGTCGAGGACTTCGATCGCTTCGACTTCTTGATCGCCATGGACCGATCGAACCGAGCCGACCTCGAACGATTGGCGCCGAACGCCGAGACTGCGGCCAAGATCGAGCTCCTGCGATCCTTCGACCCCGACGCTCCTGCAGACGCGGAAGTGCCGGATCCGTACTATGGAGAGGGAGACGGCTT
Organism: uncultured Myxococcales bacterium; assembly: GCA_965365555.1. Classification (GTDB taxonomy): domain Bacteria; phylum Myxococcota_A; class Polyangia; order Polyangiales; family Houyiibacteriaceae; genus SG8-38. The sequence goes on from CBDUCC010000124.1 coordinate 6,777, forward strand.
CGAGCGCGTGTTGGATATCTGCGAAGCCGCCTGCCTGGGGTTGCTGGCGCACATTCGGGACCATCACGATTTATGACGCCGGAGATTCGAAACGTATTGCGAAGCTCCCTCCGTGCCGATGTCGAGACCACCCGACGACTGAGCGGCGGCGATATCAACGATGCGTTCGAGGTGGCGCTCTCGGACGGACGCCGAATCTTCGTGAAGACCCATCCAAGCCCCCCTTTGGGCATGTTCACGGCCGAAGCGCGCGGGCTCGAATGGCTCGACGAAGCGCAAGCTCTCCGAATCCCTCGGGTGCTCGCCGTATCCGACGCGCAGCCAGCCTTTCTCGCTCTCGAGCTCTTGACCCCGGGAAAGCGGCACAGGGATTTCGACGAGGTGCTGGGACGCTCGCTCGCAAGCCTTCACCGATTTGGTGCGCCCTCCTTCGGGCTCGACCATGACAACTTCATCGGCCGGCTGCCGCAGTCCAACCGCCCGACGGACGACTGGGCTGCATTCTACTGGTCGCGCCGTCTCGAGCCGCAACTTCGACTGGGGACTGACTGCGGCCTCATCCGCGGGTCGCTGCTGCGGCGTTTCTCGGATCTCGAGCGGGCCCTTCGCAACCTCGTCGCAAACGAGACTCCATCACGCCTGCACGGGGATCTCTGGGGAGGGAATCTCCATGTGGACGAATCGGGCGCGCCATGTCTGATCGATCCCGCGGCGTATGGCGGTCACAGAGAGATCGATCTGGCGATGATGCGGCTCTTCGGAGGCTTCGGAGCGCGAGTCTTCGACGCGTACCGCGAAGCGTATCCGCTCCCGTCCGGTTCCGAGGAGCGGGTGTCTCTTTATCAACTCTATCCGCTCCTCGTCCACGTCAACCTGTTCGGCGGCTCTTACCTCAGCTCGGTCGAGCGCGCGCTCGGCGGCTGCGGTTCTTGACAGGGTTTGCTTGGAGACCCATGCCCCTGGAATGAACGCGTATCTGCTGATTGACCACGGGAGCCGTCGAGCCGCCGCGAACGAGCTGGTCGCAGAGATCGCGGAGTTGGTGCGGGCGCGGCTCGGCGAAGGCGCCATCGTCGAGAGCGCACACATGGAACTCGCCGCGCCGAGTATCGCTGAAGGCTTTGCACGCTGCGTCGAGCAAGGGGCGACCCTAGTTGTAGCGCATCCGTTCATGCTCGCTCCGGGCCGGCACGCGAGTGAGGATCTCCCCCGATTGGTCGCCGAAGCCGCAGCGGAGCACAGTGGTGTGGGGTTCATGATGGCCGGGCCGCTCGGAAGTCACGACGGGGTCATCGATGCCGTCGTCGCACGTTGCGCCGAAGCCATCGATCAGAATCCGCGCTAGGGCGTCAAGACCACCTTGCCGGTCGTCTTTCGAGCGCCGAGCGCTTCGAGCGCGACGGCGGCTTCACGAAGCGGATACGTCGCCGAAATTAGGGGTCGAATCTTTCCGTTGGAATGGAGGGCCGCAAGCGCACGATGTGTTTCCTGTAGCGCTTCAGGATCACGGTCGAAGTACAGGCCCCAGTGGACCCCGACGAGGGAAATGTTCTTGAGAAGCACACGGTTCATCTTCGCACTGGGAATCCGGCCGCTCGCGAAGCCGATGATCAGCACACGGCCGTTGAACGCGACGCATTTGAGAGAACGATCGAAGGTGTCTCCGCCAACCGGATCGTAGATGACGTCGGCTCCGCGCCCATCCGTGGCCTCTCCTATTCTCTCGACGAAGTCCTCCTCTCGGTAATTGATGGCGAGCTCGGCGCCCTCTTCGAGGATGAGGTCGAGCTTGTCTCGGCTCCCAGCGGTTCCAACGACACGCGCGCCGAGCGCGACGCCGATCTGCACTGCCGCGAGCCCGACGCCACCGGCGGCAGCGTGCACCAACAAGGTCTCTCCGGGCTGAATCCTGGCGCGTGGCGCGAGGGCTAGATAGGACGTTTGATACACGACGCCGAGCGCAGCCGCTTCCTCGAACGACATGCTCCCGGGGATGGGAAAGATACGCTCAGCAGGAGCTGCGATCATCGATGCGAACGCGCCGTACGAGAGGAGGACGCTGACGCGATCCCCGACCGCGATCCCGTCGACGCCGGCGCCGGTGGAGCGAACGACTCCGGCGGCCTCTGCTCCTGGGGCGAACGGGAGATCGGGCTGCACCTGATACTTGCCCCGCGTGATTAGGGTGTCGAAGAAGTTGCAGCCGATGGCCTTCACGTCCACGCAGACCTCGCCCGGACCGGGCTCGAGATCGGCCCTCTCCTCTTCGACTAGAGCGGACGGGCCGTCGAGCTCGTTCACGATCATTCGATACATCGGGAGGAAGTTTGGCTGGAAAAACGCGATGCGCCCAGCCGGTTCCCCAAACCGCGCGCCTTGCTGATATGCTTCGCGCATGGCCGAGCGGAAGCCGAAGCGCTCCCTGCCCCCCGGAGTCGTTCCTTCAGGGAGTCGCCACGAGGGCGAAGACCGCGAATCCCAGGTGCGTGCCAAGGCTCCAAGGCAAGCGGAGGCGCACGCTGAGCCAACCGACCACTCCGACATGCCTGGGCCGGCTAGGCCGGCGGAGCGGGCCCGCTTCCTGGTGGGCGAGCTCATCGAGCTCGGCCCAGAATCCTCGGCACCGGTGGTGCGACGCCTGCTGCCTCTCGGCAACTTCGCGCTCGAGGAGCGGGTGCATGCTTTCCCGGGACCGCTATGGCGGCCCTCGCTGGCTACCGACTCCCGGCTACCGCGACCCGAAGAGATCTCGGCGAGTGCCGCGGCGCTCGCCGCGTTTGGTGACGAAGCGATCCCGTATCTTTCGCGATTGATGCGGAGCTCGAGAGCCGAGGCGCGCTATTACGCGAC
>CBDUCC010000125.1:0-9476 GCA_965365555.1 uncultured Myxococcales bacterium
CGATTGTCTTCGGTTCGGCGACGTCGATACACGTTGACAGCTATTGCGGGGAGAACCAGCCGACAACGCCCGCGTGCACCGCCCCCCGTCGCGCACAGGCGAGCATCGCGATCGCCGCCTCGGGAATCATCGGCATGTAGATCAGAACCCGATCTCCCTTGGTGACCCCATCGGCAGCCAGCGCGCCCGCAAAGAGAGCGACTTCGTTTCGCAGCTGTCGATACGTATAGGTGCGGCGCGTGTGAGTGACCGCGCTGTCGTAAATCAGCGCCGCCTGGTTTCCGCGCGTCGCAACATGGCGGTCGAGCGCGTTGTGGCAGGTGTTCATCTCCGCCCCGACGAACCAGCGGTAGAACGGCGGCTTCGAGTCATCGAGCACGCGGTCCCAGCGTTGGATCCAGTCGATTTCATCGGCGACCTCGCCCCAGAAGCCTTCTGGGTCTTCGAGTGAGCGCCGCCGGATTTCCGCGATTGAAGCCATGGCCTTCTTCTCCGGCGCGGCAGAATACCGCCGCCTCCCACGGATTGCGAGCCTGAACCTGGTTCGACCGGGTTGACTTCGCCGTCTTCGTAGGCAGCATCCTTCGTGGAGAAGCATTGATCATGCCGAGATTCACCGATTATTGGAGACTGGTTCTGCCCTTGGCCGTGGGAGCCGTTCTCGTGAGCTGTAAGGCGAGCCAGCTGACCGCTGACGGAACCAAAATCGCGATCCTCTACGACGAACCGGTTGGCTGCGAGAACCTGGGAGTGGTCATCGGGCACGGGGGCGGCATCAGCGGCGCATACTCCAAGCCGAGTGTGAATCAGCAGTCTGCGGAGAACGATGCGCTCAACAAGGCGGCCGAGCTCGGTGCGACTCACCTCTTGCTGCATCCCGAAGAGATTCAGCAGGGGGACGGACATGGTCCCGACTACCAAGATACGCAGCCCGCAATGGCTCATGGAAGCGGTACCGGCTCCACGGTCAACCTCGCCGGCACCGCGTACAAGTGTGCACTCGCCGCGCCACCTACAAAGTCGGTGATGTCGATCCGTTCCGGCTCCGCTTTCGTCGAGGTCAAGGCGCCGACGAGCATCTCGCTTGCGCCCCTTGGCGAGCTCAGCAGCATTCGCGTCTATCAGCTCACCCCGCTGCCCTCCGGCTCCGGGATGAGCGAAGAGGAGGTATTCGTTCTCGAGGAGCAGGGTGAGGTTCGCCAGGTCGCAGACTCGCTACAGCAGGTTGTCGAGGATCCGATGAAGTACATTCCGACCCATCGTGTCGAGTTCGTAGGCGAGCTCGGATCGCAGTCGCTGCTCTACGGGTTCGGCTACCTACAGTATGCCGGTAAGATCTATCGGTTGACCGACGGAACCTTCGAAGAGGTGCTTACGCTTCGCGGCAATGCTGAAGGGCCGGACGTCGAAACCGACCCACCTGCGTCCGAGGCCGAGCCCGACGAGCAGCCCTGAGGCTTCGGTGACGATCTCGATCGAGGATTGGAGAAGCCGCGGACACGTCGCCGATCTCCTTGGACGTCGTATTTTCTGTGTCGATACTGGCGAGCTCGACAAGCCGACCGTCTTCCTCATTCACGGGTTTCCGACCTCCTCTTGGGATTGGACTCCCATCTGGCCGATCCTCGGCGAGGAGTACCGCTTGGTAGCGCTCGACATGCTCGGGTTCGGCTTCAGCGCGAAACCGAATCCGCACCGATACAGCATCCACGAGCAGGCGGATCTCTGCGAGGCGCTCATCCGCGATCGAAAGCTCGGTGCCATGCACGTTCTGGCGCACGACTACGGTGACACGGTCGCTCAAGAGCTTCTGGCCAGACAGAACGAGGGATCCGGGGTCGGCCGCTGGCAATCACTGTGCTTGCTAAATGGAGGACTCTTCCCAGAGACGCACAAAGCGCGCCTCATCCAGAAGCTCCTGCTCAGTCCGGTGGGTCCGCTCATCAATCGGCTATCGACGAAACGAACTTTCGACCGATCCTTCAGTGCGGTGTTCGGCCCCGGAACTCAGCCCTCAGCCATGGAGCTCGACTCGTTCTGGCGCCTCATCACACACGACGACGGAAAGCACGTGTTCCACAACTTGATCGCGTACATGTCGGATCGAAAGACCCATCGAGAACGCTGGGTCGGCGCCTTGAAACGAAGCACCGTACCGATCGGACTGATCAACGGCTCGGTCGATCCCGTATCCGGCGCACACATGGTGGCCCGATATCGAGATGTCGTGAGCCCCGATCACTTCATCGCCGAGCTTCCGAGCATCGGGCACTACCCGCAGGTCGAGGCGCCTGAAGCGACGGCCGACGCGTACTTTCGGTTCTTGCGGCAGCTCTAGGATCGCCCCAGACTCCGGCCGTGGACGACAAGGACGCGCGGGTTCTCCTTCTCGAAGGGATACATGAAACGGCCGTCGAGAGTTTCGCGGCGAGTGGGTACTCCAACGTGTCGCGCCTGACTCATTCGCTGTCCGGTTCCAATCTGCTCGAAGCGATCGCCGATGTCGACTACATCGGGATTCGATCCCGAACGCACATCGATCGTGCAGTCTTCGACGCTGCAAAGCGACTCAAGGCGGTCGGATGCTTCTGCATTGGAACCAACCAGGTGGATCTCGATGCTGCGCGGCGTATGGGTATTCCTGTGTTCAATGCGCCATTCTCCAACACCCGGAGCGTGGCCGAACTTGCCATCGCATACATCATCCTGTTGATGCGTGGCGTGCCAGAGAAGGCTGCCCGCGCTCGGCGTGGCGAGTGGGCAAAGACCGCGGTTCGAGCTTACGAGGTGCGGGGGAAACGGCTCGGCGTCGTCGGATACGGTCGAATCGGAAGCCAGCTCGGAATCTTGGCCGAGGCGCTCGGAATGCACGTCATCTACTACGACGTGGAACACAAGCTTCCCCTCGGTAACGCGAAACCGGTTCACAGCTTCGAGGAGCTGCTGGCCGAAGCCGATGTCGTCAGCCTCCACGTTCCCGAGACCCAGGCCACTCGGAACATGATCGATGAGGCTGCGATCCAAGAAATGCGCCCGGGTTCACTTCTCATCAATGCGGCGCGCGGCACGGTCGTCGACGTCGAGGCGCTCGCCGCCGCTCTCGACTCGGGCCAGGTGGGCGGGGCCGCTATCGACGTATTCCCGGTCGAACCGAAGTCCAACAAGGAGACCTTCGAGTCCCCACTGCGGCGATTCGACAACGTCATTCTGACCCCGCACATTGGAGGAGCGACCGAAGAGGCCCAATTCAACATCGCTCGCGAGGTCGCCGCCAAGTTGCTGAAGTACAGCGACAACGGGTCGACAGTGTCTGCAGTGAACTTCCCACAGGTGTCGATCCCGGACCACGAAGACCGGCGGCGGCTCCTTCACATCCACAGGAACGAGCCAGGTGTCATGGAGCAGATCAACCGAGTCTTTTCGACTCACGGGGTCAACGTGGCGGCTCAGTATCTGGAGACCCATGCAGACGTCGGCTACGTCGTGATGGACATCGAGCTCGACGACGTCGGCCCGCTCCTCGAAGAGCTCAGGTCGATTCCGGCAACGATTCGGGTGCGGATTCTTCACTGATCGGGGCGTTGGACTCCTCGACCCAGGCCATGAAAACCGTGTAACCCATCGAAAGCACGACGGCGCCGACGAACAGTCCGAGGAGCCCGCCGGCCATGAAGCCACCCAAGGAGCCCATGAAGAGCACGAGCATGGGTGTTCTGGATCCGCGGCCCATCAAGAGCGGCTTCAGGACGTTGTCGCTCGCACCCACCAAGAGCGCCCATATCGCGAACATGACCGCGGTCACGGTCGAGTGCGCGCTGAAGACGTATGCGACGACCGGAAGCAAAACCAAGAGCGGAGGCAGTTGCATGACTGCGAGAAGCAGGATGAGGAGAGCCCAGAGCCCTGCACCCGGCACTCCGACCACCAACATTCCGATACCGGCGAGGACCGATTGGATCACCGCCACGCCGATCACCCCTCGGATCACACTCTGAACGCTGGCACCCACTAGGTTGGCGAGCTCGGGTCCGCGTTCCCCAGCGACGATCGTTGCAACCTTGTAGGTGATCGCGAGCCCCTGATCCCGAACTGGCAGGAGGGCGCCACCGATCACGATCGCAACGATGAACATCAACAAACCGAAACCGAGATTGCCGAGGCCATGAATGATCCAGAGTCCCGCGTCTTTCAGATAAGGGCCGAGCCTCACGAGGACGGCTTCCAGGTTTCGGGATGCCGCCATCCAAAGATCGTGGACGCGCTCGCCGACGATGGGCCATTCGGCGACCCCCTCCGGGGGCGGCGGCACGGTGATCTCGTCCGGATCGAAGTTGTGGCTGAGGTCGCCCGCCGTCTCGACCACGTTGATACCCAGCGCAATCGTCGGAAGCAGTAGTGCGAGGAGAATCGATCCAAAGAGGATCACGGCTCCCAGCGCTCGTCGTCCACCCACGGCCTTGGTGACCCACTCGTAGGGCTTGTTGAACGCGATCGCGATGACGATGCCTCCGATGATGGGGTTGATGAACGGGTGCAGAACGCGAACGCAAAGAAATAGGAGAAGGCCGAGGAGCGCGATCCGGATCACCGCCTCCGTCCAGCGCGCCTGGAAAACGCGACCTTGCTCGTCGGTATCCTGTTCCGTCATCTTCGGTCGCCAGCATACACCGAGGCCCCCGCACCCGCTCGATTATCGTTCTCCCACCCAGAGTAGGGCTTCGTCCCGTTCATCCATGCCGAATGCCCGGACCTCGGCGTCGACAAACCGTGCGGAGATGCGAGGAATCAAGGAGAGAACCCGGTCTCCGGTGACGAAGGCGACCCGGCCGATCTTGCGATGATGGTCTCGCACGAAGCGCAGGTGCGACATCAGAGCGGAAAGATCGTCCCAGCCCGGGAAATGCTCGGCGACGATCATCAGGCCATTGAGGCCGCCGACCTCCGCGATGAAGGGATCAACGTCGGCGGTGAGGCGTACGAAGTCGGCCGCCTCGAGCTCCCCCCTGGGCTCGAGAACCAGGACCGCCTGATCTCGCAGTAGGTCGTACGACAGCTCGCCTTCGGACACCGGCTCCGAAATCCATCGGCGAGCCTGATCCAGCTCATCATCCTCGAAGACCCGCACTTCTCCGGGAATCAGAAAGCCGAACCCCTTGATCAGCTTCTCCACCCAGTCGACGTCGGTGACGACGGCAACGCGCTCGAACGCGTTCAGGTGCTTCATGCCGAGCTTCGCGTCCTCCCAAGCCGCCCCTCCCGTGTAGCCACCGAAGCCTTCCGCCATCACGTACAGAAGACGCACCTTCGTCAAACGCTGGAGCTTCTCTTCGAGCGCCGGCACGAGGACGCTCTTGTAATCCTCCGCCGTCACCTCGTCGGTCGCTCTGAGACCAAGCACGTGGTCGGGTAGGTCGATCATCACCTCTATCATCGAGCTTTCCTTTCGAAGCACGGCCCTGGTAGCGCCGGGGCCGAAGTATGGCATGTTCGCGAGAGAACAATGAGCGACAAAATCACAGCAAACAAGGTCGTGACGCTCGCGTACACCCTGCGCGACGACGACGGCGAGATCATCGACAAGTCCTCGGACGGCAGCCCGCTTCTCTACCTCCATGGAGCGATGAACATCGTTCCGGGTCTGGAAGAACAGCTCGAAGGCATCAGCCAAGGCGAGACCATCAAAGCCACCGTTCCTCCCGAGAAGGGATACGGTCCGCGCGTCGGCGAAGCACAGGAGGTGCCGCGCCATCTCTTTCCTGCCGACGCCGAGCTTGCGGCTGGAATGCAGGTCCTCGCTCACGACGATCAGGGTGGGCAGATTCCGTTCTTCATCACTGGCATCAGCGAAGAGACCGTCACGGTCGATCCGAACCACCCGCTGGCTGGCGAAACGCTTCACTTCGAGGTGACGGTGGAGTCGCTACGCGACGCCACGGCCGAAGAGATCGAGCATGGCCACCCGCATGGCCCGGGCGGCCATCATCACCACTGAACCCTAGAACACGAGCTGTAGCTGCGCGTTGACGCGAATGCCGTTGCGGCCGCCCGTGTTCCAGAGTTGGTAGATCCACACGGTTTCCGCAGTCACCTTCAGACTGTTGCCGATGATCCGTGCGCTCCCGGCCACGCCGAGCTCTTGGTTCGTCGTCTGGTCACCATTGCGTCCGTACTGCGCAATAGCCGCCGCAGGATCGTCGGCGTCGGCGATTTGAGCCTGGCCGTAGTTGCGCGCATCGCTCCGAAGCCACGGGGTGATGTAGGTGATGCTGTACCGGAGTGCGAGCTCCCACATGGCGGTGAAGCGATATCCCGTCTCGGCCATGACCCCCAGGGGGCCAAACCGGATCTTTCCACCTTGCCAGGGCTTGTACCAGGCCAGGTAGTTGATGACGTTGATGTAGAAGCCACGGATCTTTCCGAGCCACTCCACGGAGAGCCGGAGCCCGAGATCTTCGGTGGCCACCGGGCGTGCGTCCCAACTCAACCCCGCGCCCAGGCTGTGGCGAAGATATTTCGTTTGAAGCACGTCGCTATTGCTTGCCGTGTCGATCTCGCCGAAGTTCTTCGCGACACGCGCTGCAATCTCCGGGTGAAACGCGCTTACCACCTCGCCGAACCCGAGATCGGAAGGGCTCCGTGGCACGTCGCCATAGACCTCGGTGATCCCGACTCCATGGGCGGCACGCGCATTGACACCGCTGAAGATCCCAATCGCATACTCGAGGTCGAGGAACCCGCCGCTTGCCAGCATCTCGCCGCCGATCTGCCGCTCGGAGCCGAACATGCGGGTGGTCGGTGCCCAATCGACGAATGACAGCGCGGCGAACGACTGCGCACGATACCGATCGTAAGGAATCTTGAACTGACCGATGCGGAACGTCGCAAACTTGAAGCGCGTGAATGCGAACCACATGTCGATCAGCTCGAAGGCGCTCGGCGTCAGATTGATCTGAAAGCGGCTCGTGATTCGGCCTTCGATGAACGAGCTCGAAAGCGTGAAGCGAATCCGCCGGAACTCGAGTGTCTCTGCGGACGTCTTCGGGAATCCAGCGCTGTCGAGCTGCTGATCGTACTCGAACTCCATTTGCGTCGCGAAGCCGATTCCGATCCAGTCGTCGGTCTTTCCGACCTTGATTCGGACTGGGCCGAGACGCGTCGGAAGACGGCGGTCATCGGTCAGATCCGGCGCCACTTCCGAGACCGCGGTCGTGCTCGGTTCCGCGGCAAGCGTATCGCCCGAGTCGGCGGTGACCTCGCTGGTGCCCGCGCCGGTCTCTCTTGCAACCTCGAGTGTGCCCTTGCGCCGAGCCTCACGCTCCGTTTCCTTCTCGAGCTCGGCTTCGATGCAGTCGAGATCGCAGCCGGCAAGCTCGGGGTCCTCCTCCTTGGTCTCTTCCTCGCTCGGCCCCTTCGGCTCCGTTAGCGACGGCTCGCCACCGAGTTGCTCGTTGTCGGCGACCTGACCATCTCTTTTCAGGAAGGGCTCACGCTCCCTCTTCGCCGGAGCGTCCTCGCCCGGGGCTTTTTGCCCCGCCGCATCAGGAGATGTTCCATCGTCCTGGGCAAAGGCAACCGATGCGCCCCCGAAGAACGCGACCACCGTGATCAGGCGTGCCAGGGAGCGCATCGGTCCTAGGATGCCAGCGACCGAGCTGCTCGGACTAGTTTTCCGAGTTCGAGATGACTTCTTCGGAGATCTTGGCCTCCTCGATGTCCTCGGGGCAGTACGGCATGTCGTTCCACTCTTCGGCCGAGTAGACCCGAGTCAGATCGGCGAAGTGGGGCGATGCAGGGTCGGTGGACTGGGAGTAGGTCAGCACCGCGTAGGCATCAGGGCACTCGCTCTCGTCCCAGGTGACGGTTTGAATGTAGCTGTTCCCCGCGGGGATGTTCGCGTAGCCAACCTGGTCGACGAAGTTCGCGCTGATCACGCTGAACATGAACCGGCCGGAGCCGCCGTGAATCGGGATCTGATCGCCCTCGCCAACAGGGCGGAACTGGACCTCGCCCCAGGGTCGGTCGAGCGGAATCCCTCCGTTGATCATGAAATCGACGCCGGCACCCAAAGCGGCCTTGACCGCCTCGACCACCACTGGGTCTTCGTCGTTGAGTGTATTCGGCGTGTTGACCGGATCCTCGGGATCGAATGGGACCGCCCAGAGGTCGTCCCCGAGGTCGTCTGCGCGCCGCCAGAACTCGTTCCAGACCGTGGCGCCCACGCTGTCATTGTCGAAGCGTCCGTCCCAGGTCTCGAGGACGCCGCATGCCGCTTCGGCCTCGGTCGGGTTGGCGCTGTAGGCGCTCCAGTCGCCGACGCTATTGCAGATCGCGATCACGTCGTTCCGGGTGAGCTCCTCGGCGATGTTGCGGTTGCCGTAGAGCATCTCTTGAAGCCAGTCGATCGTGAATCCCGGCGTTTCATCGAGGTCGTCCGTGCCCGCGATGCGCTCTTCGGCCTGTACGAAGGCCTGGCGCGTTCGGAGCGATTGCTGAACACCCTCGTTTCCGATGAGCGGCGAAAAGCCCTCGAGCAGGCTGTCTGGATTGCTGAGCCAGTAGCTGTCGTTGGAGTTGGCCACGTAGGGGACCCCCTCGCCGGTCTTGAGCTTCGGCAGGTTGTCGAAACCGAGCAGGCCCTCCGGGCCGTCCGGGTCCGTGCCCCACTCGCACTCGCTCCGCGAGCCGTTCAGAGTGAAGACGCGGTTTCCGCTCAAGATCTGTGCGAAAAGACTGTCCGCACAATCCTCCAGCTTCTCGGCGCTCACGTTGGGCACGGTCGTGATGTCGGCGTAGTAGCCGGTTCCATCACGGTCGGCTGCGATCGTATTGACCCATGGAAGTCCGATCAGCTTCAGGGCCTCTTCGAGCTCGGCAACGCACTTGGCCTTGCCCATCTCGGTGAACTGATTGAGTGCGCGGGTGTTGTCGATGTTCGCGTCGCCGATCGCGAAGACGGTATCCGTCACCGTCGGCCAGCCGCCAATGAGCTCGTTGATGGGCCCGAAGTCCACGATCGGACCGTACTCCGTCATGTAGATCTCCTCGACTCGGTCTTCGATCGTGCCGTCTTGCAGCTTCACTTGGATCGTGACTTCGAAGGTTTCGATCTCACGGACCTCTTCATCGTACATGTACCGCATCGGGTCGTCGTCGAGCAGGTGGAGCTCGTGGGCCGTGAACCGGCGGGCCGTCGAGACGGTGTGTGACCATGCCAGGTCCTCATTGAATCCGATGTTGACCACCGGGACGCCCTGAAGCGACGCGCCCATCACGTCGTATACACCCGGAATCGTGAGGTGTTGGATGAACCAGCGCTCCGGTCCACGCCATGGGAAGTGCGGGTTGCCGAGCAGGAGCCCGTGCTCGGTCTGCGACCCTTCAGCGCCGACGCCGTAGGCGTTGCTTCCCATCTCGGTCGCCGGAGGGAGGCACCAGTCCTCTTGGCGGATCTCGAAGCTCTGGCCGGCGACCGGCGC
>CBDUCC010000126.1:0-9308 GCA_965365555.1 uncultured Myxococcales bacterium
TCAATCAGCGGCCGCACCTGAACGTTGGAAAAAACGTCCAGGCCCGCCTCAGCGACGTCCGCAGCGGCGTTGACCGCCATTCGGGTGACGCTGTTGACGGTCCGAATCGACTCGAAGGTCACCGAGGAAATCAAGGATTGGATCCCGGTGACGACCTGCGCCGTGCTCTTTGCGGGCTCGACGGGCGCGAAGCGCCGCACACTCCGGTCTACGACCGCGTCGTGGGTGCGTTGGACCAAATTGGTCGTCTCTTCGACGACGTCGAACACCAGATCGATGAAACCCCGAACCCTTCGCATGGCCCGAGTATGGACCGGTTGATGGTCCGGGAGCAAAGTGCTCAAATACGGACGATGTCGAAGCAGATTTTTGGGGTAGTCGTGGTCGCGCTCAGTTTGCTCGGAGCGCTTGGTTGCAAGAACAAGGGCCCGGTGCCGGGGTCGGAGAACGAACCGAGTACGGAAAAGGGCAGCGTCGGCGTCGCCGAGACGACGGGCGCACATCCCGGCGCGGCAAACCCGCAACAAGGCAGCGATCCGCATGCCGGGGTGGCGATGGACGGAGCACCGAGCGGCGCAGCCCCGAAGCTGGACTCCTCTGGGATGCTCGACATCGGCGCACTCAAATTCAAAGTCCCGAACGGCTGGAACGTCCAGACACCCAAGTCATCGATGCGTCAAGCGCAGCTCGAGGCCGAGGGAGCGTCGGGAGCTGCCGAGCTCGTGGTTTACTACTTCGGACCACAGGGCGCCGGAAGCCCAAAGGACAACATCGACCGATGGATCGGACAGTTCAGCAACCCCGACGGCTCCCCGGTGACGAATCCGAACGTCGCTTTGGTGAAGGTCGGCGAGCAGGACGTCACCCGGGTCGAAGTCGCCGGGCAGTACGCCAGCACGATGGCACAGCCGGGCCAAGCCGCTGCACCGCAAACTGGACAGCGCCTGATCGCCGCGATCGTGGGCACCGGGAGCGGGCCGTACTACTTCAAGTTCCTCGGGCCTGACGAGACGGTGGCCGCGCAGGCGGCTGCATTCGACGGGCTGCTTCAGTCGATCGTCGCAGCCAAGTAACGGCTGCGCTACCATCGCTGACGGGTGATGGTAGCGAGAAGAAAGCCTAGCGCGGTACGCCCCACCGACCTCCGTCGGCGTTCCGCCTTCGTGCAACTGCTGGCATTCTCTCATGCCGCGTCGACGTCACCGACGAAGCGACGCCTGCTCACGGTCACGGGATACGTCCTGCTCGCGATCGCTCTCACCGCCCTCGCGCCACTGTGGATCGTGGGCGCCTTCATCGTCGGACTGTTCCGGCGCCGCCACTTCATCGTGCTTCGACTCTTGGCATTCCTTTGGACGTACCTGGTGATCGAGATGATCGGCCTGGCACTCGCAGTCGTGATCTACCTCCTGACGCCGGGCCGCCCCGAGCGGCGGCAGGATCTCTTCTTTCGCCTAGAATGCTGGTGGGGATCGTCCCTGTTTCGCTCGCTCTGCCGCCTCCTCTCCCTGGAGGTGAAGGTCGAAGGCGAACACGAGATCCTGCCGGGGCCGGTGTTGGTGTTCATTCGACACGCGAGCATCATCGACACGGCGATCCCGGTGACCTTTCTGTCGAACGCGCATGGACTTCGCCTCCGATACGTATTCAAACGCGAGCTCTTGGTCGATCCCTGCATCGACGTGGCGGGGCATGCCTCGCCCAACTACTTCATCGACCGCGCTGGTACGGCAAGTGCGGAGCTCGGCGGCGTTCGAAAGTTGGCGGAGCATCTCGGCGAAGAGGGAGTGCTGCTCTATCCAGAGGGCACGCGGTTCACGGAGCGAAAGAAGCGAATCGCCCTCACCCGACTCGCAAGGTCGCACCCTGAGCTCCTGGCGGTGGCCGAATCGTACCAGTACTGCTTGCCCCCGAAACCGGGAGGTGCGCTCACCTTGCTCGAGGCCGCACCGGGGACGGACGTCCTGATCATCGCGCATCGAGGCCTCGAGGGGCTCGCGGAAGTCGCCAACCTGCTGAGTGGATCGGTCGTGGGAAAGACGGTCGAAGTCCAGATCTGGAGGATCCCCGCCGACGAAGTTCCGGAGGGAGACCGGCGTCGCCGCTGGCTCTTCGACTGGTGGAAGCGGGTCGACGATTTCGTCGGCGCTTGAGCTCTCGCTCAGTGCGACCCGAAGGCCGCTGCGAAAATGACTGGTTGGATCTGGCTCGCCTGGGCACGCTCGGTAGATCCGAGATCCGAGCTCAATCCGACGACAGCCAACAAGAGAACCAAAAGCACGTACCGCATGTCCACCCCCTTTCGTGGCGCCTGCACGGCTCGACCGAACGATTGAAGAGTCTCACTTCCGAGCACCGGCGTAAAGGAACCGCTGCCCCGCACGTCTGCAGCCTGCAATCGTGGTAGGACGGATCGATGCATGTGGATACCTTCACCGGTGAGAACAACGATTGGGACAAGCTCGCTCTCGAGGCTCGGCGGGCTGAGGCCTGCGGCTTCGACGGCTTCGCGATCCCCGAGATCACCGGCGATCCTTTGCTCAACGCAGCCATGGTCGCGCGAGCGACCGAGCGCATCCAGGCCCGTACCGCGATTGCGGTCGCCTTTCCGCGGAGTCCCATGGTGGTGGCAGAGCAAGCCTGGTCGATTCAGCGCAACAGCGGTGGGCGCTTCGCGCTTGGGCTCGGGACCCAGGTCAAGGCGCACAACGAGCGTCGGTTCAGCACGCCCTGGAAGGCGCCGCGAAGTCGTATCGTCGAGTTCGTGGAGGCATTGCGAGCGATCTGGCGGTGCTGGGAGCTGAGCGAGCGTCTCGACTACCAGGGCGACCACTATCGGTTTTCACTGATGACTCCGGAGTTCACGCCGCCGAAGTCGAATCTTCCCATGGTGCCGGTCTATCTCGCGGCGGTCCGGCCGCGCACTCTGGAGTCTGCAGCATCGGTGGCGGACGGTCTGCGCCTGCACGGCTTCTGTACGAAGAAGTACTTCGACGAGGTCGTGGGCCCGGCGATCGATCGGGGACTGGCATCGACGGGGCGCAAACGAAGCGAGCTCGATGTGTGCGGCGGCGGTTTCATCATGACCGGCCCGGACGAAGCCACCGTCATGAAGAACCGCGAGTGGGTTCGATACCGTGTCGCGTTCTACGCGTCGACTCCGGCGTACCGCCCTGTCATGTCGCTTCACGGTTGGGACGACCTCGCGGACAAGCTCCTGCAGATGACGAAAGCGGCGCAGTGGAAGAACATGGCCAGGCAGATTTCAGATGAGGTTCTCGACGAATTCTGTGTTTACACGACTTACGATGAGCTTCCGGAAGCGATCGAGCAGAGGTTCGGCGGCATCTCGGATACCGTCGAGCTGGCCATCGAACCGGAAACCGATCTCGAACGAGCGCAGGACCTGCTCAGCCGGGTTCGAGCGATTCCAAGCGCCTTCGAGGCACATGCGGCGCGCTACGACTGACCCTTGCTGAGCACGAGGAGAGCGGTCTCGGCCGCGAGGTTCGGGTCTTCGTCGTCGCCGATGACCCGGCCGTGGGTATCGTCGAAGTACCGAGCTTCTTCGACCGTGACGCCCATCTTCTGGCAAAGGTCGAGCATGTCTTGAATCGAGGGGAATCGTCGGTTGGGCGTGTTGTACCACTCGTAGGAATAAGACCCGGGCGCCTTCGGTGCCCGGCCTTCGAGCCCAAACATCTCCCGCAGCGTGCGATGGGCGAAGTTGGTGAATCCGACGATCGCGCGGCGGCCGACACGAAGCGCTTCCTCGAGGAGATGTTCTACGTTGGGGACCACCTGCAAGGTCGACGAGAGCACGACATAGTCGAAACGCTCATCCGCGAACTCCGGCAAGCCGACGTTGAGATCATAGTCGATCGCATCGATCCCGTGCTGCATGGTCGCCGCAATGAGCTGCGTGCTGACTTCGACACCGCAAAGCAGCGGCGCGCCGCGTGCTTTGAGCCGAGCCAAGAGGTCGCCCTCGCCGCAGCCGAGGTCGAGCACCGCGCTGCCCGGCGGGATCAGCTCGAGGATGCGGTCGTCTTCGAGCGATTCGCGCGGCGTACCTGGCATGCCGGCCCCCAACTTGGCCGCGACCAACGGCGCAAACGCTTGAATGTCTTTCTTGAGGAGAAAACTGTCGTGGCCGCCGTCGGTTTCGATCTCGCAATAGGAAACGGATTGCCCGAGCGTAGTCATCAGCGCCACCAACTCTCGCGACTGGCTGGGGGGAAACAGCCAATCGCTCGAGAACGAAACTACGAGCCAGTCGCACTGGGCTTGCCTAAACGCGTCGAGACGGGCCTCGCGAGTGGCACCGAGGTCGAAGTTGTCCATCGCGAGTGTGACCGCAACGTACGAATTTGCATCGAAGCGCCCGACGAACTGCTTGCCCTGGTAGGCGAGGTAGGAGCCGACGGAAAAGCGCTTCTCGAAATCGGTGACGATGTCTCTCGGGGCGTGGCGGTCGAGGTCGAACTTGCGGGTCATCGCCTCGGACGAGAGGTAGGTGATATGGCCCAGCATCCGCGCGAGCGCGAGACCGGTGCGCGGGTATTCGCCCGTGTCGTAATACTGACCTCCGTGAAAGCTCGGGTCGGTTTGGATCGCGTTTCGGCCGACGACATCGAATGCGATGGCCTGGGCGGTGAGGCGCGCCGAGGCTGCGATGACCACCGCGGTTTGGACGTACTCCGGATGTCGGGTTGCCCAGCTCAGCACCTGGTGACCGCCGAGCGAGCCGCCGATGACGGCCCGGAGGCGAGTGATGCCGAGCAGACCGACCAGCCGCTTCTGCACGTCGACCATGTCCTCGACGGTGACGAGCGGGAAGTCGCTTCCGTAGGGGCGTGAAGTCTCGGGATTGATGGTGACAGGCCCGGTCGTGCCTCGACAGCCACCGAGGACGTTGGAGCAGATGACGAACAAGCGATCCGTATCGACCGCCTTCCCCGGGCCAACGAGATTCTCCCACCAGCCGGGGTCGTCATGCTCGTCGTGGCGCGCCGGGTGGGAGTCACCCGTGATCGCATGACAGATCAGGACCGCATTGCTCCGATCCTCATTCAGCGTGCCGTAGGTTTCGTACGCCACCTCTACGCCGGGCAGAGTCTCGCCATGCCGGAGCCGAACGGGCTCGGGAAACACGGCGGTTTTCAGATGGCGAAGAGGCGCCGCGGTTCGAATTGAATCCGTACTGTCGAACTGATCGGCCACAGGAGCGGGCTAGCTCACCCCACGGCAGCGGCAAGCGCCTGGTCGATGTCAGCGAGGATGTCGGCGATGTCCTCGATGCCCACCGAGACGCGAATGTACTCCGGTACGACGCCGGTCTGCTGCTGCTCCTCGGGACTCAACTGCTGGTGCGTCGTGGAGGCCGGGTGAATGACGAGCGTCTTGGCGTCGCCGATGTTGGCCAGGTGTGAGCAGAGCTTCACGGAGTTGATGAACTTCTTGCCCGCTTCCATGCCGCCCTTGATCCCGAACCCCAAAATCGCTCCCTTGCCGTTCGGAAGGTAGTGGTTGGCGCGCTCGTGGTCCGGGTGACCGGGGAGACCTGGGTAGTTGACCCACTCGACGGCGTCGTGGCTCTGCAGGTGCTCCGCCACCGCCTGCGCATTCTCACAGTGTCGTGGCATGCGCAGGTGCAGAGTTTCGAGGCCTTGCAAAAACAGGAAGGCGGCGAAGGGACTCATCGCAGCGCCGGTGTCGCGAAGCCAATGCGTTCGGGCTTGCACGTTGAAGACGATGTTCCCCATCGGTGCGAGCGCATCGGCGAGGACGGCACCGTGGTAGTTGGGCGAAGGGCCACAGAACTCGGGCCATTTCTCCCGGTTCTCGGTCCACTGGAAGTTGCCGGAGTCGACGACGCAGCCGCCAACGTGTACTCCATGACCGCCGATGAACTTCGTCGTCGAGTACACGTTGATGTCGATGCCGTGCTCGAAGGGACGAAAGAGGTAGGGGGTCATCACCGTGTTGTCGCAGATGACCGGGATCGCTCCGTGCGGTGCACTGTGTGCGGCCTCGGCGATCGCTTTGAAGTCGGGGACGTCGTTCTTCGGGTTGCCGATCGACTCGATGTAGACGAGTCGCGTATTCTCGTCGACGAGCTCGTGAATCTGCTCGGGCTGATTCGGATCGAAGAAGCGCACCTCGACGCCGAGGTTCTTCATCGTGTTGTTGAACAGAGTCCAGGTGCCGCCGTAGAGGCTCGTGGCGGAGACGAAATTCTGGCCGGAATGGCAGAGGGTGAGCACGGCGGCGTTGATCGCGGACTGGCCGGAGGCGAACGCGAGCCCGGTCACGCCCCCATCCAACGCAGCGAGGCGCTTCTCGAGCACGTCAACCGTGGGATTCATGATGCGGGAGTAGATGTTCCCGAACTCGGCCAGGCCGAACAGAGCGGCCGCGTGGTCGGTGTCGTTGAAGACGTACGAGGTGGTCGCGTAGATGGGCACCGCGCGTGCGTTGGTGGCGGGATCCGGTTCTTGGCCGGCGTGCAGCGCACGGGTACCGAGGCCGTAGTTCTCTTCGGTCATGACGATTTCCTTCGTTTCTTCGCTCAGGCGAGAGCGCTGGGGGCCCGCGATCATACCGGCTTTGTGCCCCACCTCACAAGGCAGATTGTTTTCGGCAGCCGCACCTATTTACCATTGTGAAATCAAATCTCGCGAGCATCGGCCAGAGGGATTTGGCAGAATCTTGAAGAGGCAGGGGACAGGAATGGAAGCAGGCGGCCACGATTCATTGGCAGACCAGCTCTTGGAGCTGCATTCGATTCAGGAAGCGCGCGTAGCGGCCGAAGAAGAGGCTCGGTTGCGGGCGGCAGAAGAGGCCCGGCGGCGCGCGGAGGAGGCTGCGCGGCAGCTACGCGAGGAAGAAGCGGCACGCTTGGCCGCCGAAGAGCAGGTCCGCCGCGAGGCGGAGCGTGCCGCCCGCGAGGAAGAGGAACGCCTGGTGCGGTCGGCGAAAGAGGCGGAGTTGCGGGTGCATCTCGAACAAGAGGCGAAGGCCCGGGCCGCTGAGCAAGAGCGCCTCCTTTCGCACGAAAAAGAGATGACAGCGATCACCGCAGCGGAGCGCTCGAAAGCGCGGAACCGCAAGATCGCGATTGGCGTAGCGTTAGGGGTGGTTCTCGCCTCGCTCGGTACGTATGCGTTCGCGATCAAGCCTGCCCTCGAACGAAAGGCACTCGAGGCCGAGCTCGCCCGTCAGGAACAACAGCTCGCTCTCGAGGAGAAGGCCGAGGCGGAAGAAGCGCTCGCGGAGGAGCGCAGGCGGCTCGAAGGTATCCAGAGCGAAAAGACTCGCCTCGAGCAACGGATGAAAGAGCGGGAACAACGGCAGCGCGAGCGTGAGGCCCGAATCAAAGATCGCGCCAATCGGCCGGCCGCGCCGAAGAGGCCCGGATGTGCACCGGACGACCCCCTATGCGGCCTCGAGATCGACTGACGTCGTTTCCGATCATTGCGGCAGCGTGATCACGAAGTCGCCCTCGTTGCCGAGCGGCGGGCCCGTCAGCACCGAGTCCCATTCCGTCTCGCCGAGCACGTGACGGCGGGCAAAGGCGAGAACGTACGCGGCGAGAACCGGAACAGCCTCCTCGGCGTCGATGAACTCGGGACCGCAACCGTCCTCCGGCGCGTCTGGCCGGAATAGCATCAGAAGCTCAGGGGTAAGGTCGTAGCAGATGCTGATGAAGGTGAAGTGGGCTCCCTTCGGCATCTCCACCCAGATGTCACCCGGATCGTCGATGCCGGCCCAGCTAGGCTCGGCGGACGTTTCCTGGGTCGTCGTCTGATCGAGGCGCCCGGTCATCAGCATCGACGGGATACCGAGATCACCGAGCTCTCCGTCTTGGAGGAACCCGATGGCAGGCGCCTGGGGTGCAAGCGCAACGACTCGCGGATCGCCAAAGCCTGCGCGATACGCCGCTTCGACGCCGGGATCGTTGAGCACCTGGCAGTTGGGGCTCGTCGAACCATCACAGCCCTCGGCCGCTGAATCGTAGTCCGCGTCAGCGCCGCCAGCCGCGAATGCCGTGTACCCGCCGAAGCTATGCCCGAACACGAAGACCGCTGAGGTATCGGCCTTGCCGGCGAGGTCGTCGTCGCGCAGACCCGACTCGAACTCGTCGATGATTGTCGTGATGTCGAACGGCCGATCGAGGGCGGACCGCGAAACGGGAACGGGCGTCCCTAGGAAGTCGAACGCGGTGTTACCGGTGTGGTTAGGACCGACGACGATCCAGCCGTGAGAGGCCATCAGCTCGCCGTATGGGTATGCGAGCAAACCCTCTCCTCCATTTCCGTGAGAGTAGACGGCGAACGGGAGCGCCGAGTCATCGGTGACGGGCGGAGCATCGAGCGCAATGCCCGCAGGAAGATCCACGAGGCCACCGACCTGATAGCGCGCCGGTTCTGCACCGGAGTCGGGTTGTGCGGGGTACCAGACGCGAAGGAGGATCTCCCGGTCGTTCATCGTGCCCGCATCGCTGTATGTGAGGGAGAACTCCCGGTAACCCACTTCGTAGGGTCCGGGCTCGAAGAGCTCGTCCGGATCGGCAACAGCGCCGCCAGCCCCTGCGCCGCCGCCCGTTCCTGCAACGCCGCCGGTGCCAGAGTCCCCGGAATCGCTTCCACAGCCGACGGTGGTGCTGGTGATGAGAAGGATTGCAGCCGCGCTAACGGCCACGCCAATGGAAGAAAGGAAACGCATCGGGGCGGGACGATAAACGAATGGGATGGGCCTGGCCAGATCGAACTGGCTGCGCGGCCAGTTGTTTCTCCCGCTTTTTTGGGGATTCTAAGGCGTACCCCCGAGCGAATCCCCGCGGTGGCCCCTCGTCGGGACCGGCGTATGGCACACTCGAAGCGGATGCCCTCCTCCATCTCTCTTTCGGCAACGATGCACGCGACCCCATCGGCGGCACTGCAAGCGCTGGAGCAGGCCTTCGCCAAGGCGCACGTATTCATCACGGAGGCGCATCCGCTGGGAGGCCTGGCACTGGTGGTGCATTGGGACATGGAGGGCGATCATCGGCAGCTGCTCGTAGACGCGCTGCTCGAGCAGCAGGTGCAGCTGCAAGGACCGGTGTTCGAAGCGCTGCAGGGGCCTTGGACGGGGCCCCTGACCGGTTCGCTTCACGTCGCACTCGAGCATGAAGGGCCGGACGGGAGGGTGATCGTCCCTTCCGTGCCCGGTTGACGCGCCGCAGTAGTATCAGAGATGAGGTGGCCGCGCGGCCAGCTCGGACTCTCACCGCCACGCGAGCACTCGACCGGCTGACAGTGCCCACG
>CBDUCC010000127.1:0-9257 GCA_965365555.1 uncultured Myxococcales bacterium
GCGCGCGGCGAGTCGTCCGACGGCCTCGGCGACGTCGTTGTCGCGAAAATAGGCGAGGATGAAATTGTCCCGCGTCTCCCGCGCTTTCGGCTCGAGCTCGAGGTCGGGCCGCACCACGACGGTTCCCGGAGTGGCCGGCCCCACCGGCGCGAAATGAACGACGACTCGTCGGCTGGCTGGCCAGGAGGAGCTCGCGGAGTTCACGGCCTCCCGAAGCCGACCAAACCAGGGAAGGGGAGCTCGAAGACGCGTATGCCGGAACACGAGACCGTGGCCGATCGCGAGGACGGGCACTCCGAGCGACCAGGCCGCATTCACCGAAGGTCCGTCGCCGTCGCTGACGACGAGGTCCGGCTCAAACGCCTGAAGGCGCAGCCGATCGGCTGCGAACCGACGCGCAAAGGTGCCGGTCATCCCTCGGCCGGGCGCACAGAGGGCCACTTCCTCGGAGGCCGGGTGCGCCTCGAGGAGCTCGTACGCCGAGCCGGCGCAGTAGAGGCGTAGCTCATGTCGTTGCGGAAGCCGCATGAGCACCCCGCGCGTTCGAACGCCGTGACCTCTGCCTCTTCCGTGAACGAAGTATGCGATGCGGGGCATGGAACCTTCGGAGTGTATGCGTCGCGGCGGGTGTTGTGAGCCGCTCTAGCTAATGCGCCGGAATTCCAAGCTAAACAGACAATTCCCCGGCCGCCCGTTCAGCATCCGACTTGGCCCAGTTTTCGCATGATCGCGGGCAGGGAGTGGGACGATGTCCCCGGAAACTTGGGAAAAACGCCTCCAACTGCGACATACGGTGTCGCAACGGGGGGCTGATGTAGTGGCCTGTAGTCCGATAGTCACAGGTTTTTTCACGATGTGTGAATCTCAGTCACGGTTGACAGTCTCACTCCTGAAACACACGGAGGGCATCGATGTATTCGCATGAGCGACGATGGCTGCAAAGGCTGGCGATTCTAAACGATTACGTGCGGATTCCGTACGCGAATGGGTCGTCCTACGCCTCCCAATTCCTCTATCGGGAGATGTCGGCCCGCGGCCACGAGGTCACGGTGGTCGGCCCCGACGATCCGAACGCCAAGCCGAGCGAGCTTCCCCCCCGGCACATCTCGCTTCCGAGCATTCCGCTCCGCAACCATCCGGGCTTCTACCTCGCGATGCCGTCCAAGGCCTCGCTCGAGAGCCTGAAGGACGCCAACTTCGACATGATGCTCGTGCAGAGCCCCAGCGGTCTGCTCTATGCCGGCAGCTATCTGCGTCAGCGCTACGGCGTGCCGCTCGTCTGCGTCAACACCGTGCACATGCCGAGTGTCTACAACGTCGTGCTTCCCGACGCGCTCAACCACGTCGGGCCGGTCAACAGCCTGTTCGAGGACCGCATCATTCCGATGGTCGAGTCGCAGTCGACCGAGGTCTACAACACCGGCGATGCGTTGGTCTGCCTCAGCCCAGGCCTCAAGCAATACTGGCGGGACCGGGGTGTCGAGGTTCCGATTCACGTCATTCCGCGCGCCATCGAGACCCGCATCTTCGATCAGGTCGGTCAAGACGACCCGTTCGCGAGGACGGCCAAGCCGGGGGCGCGCCTCGTCGTCGTATGCCGGCACGCGCGAGAGAAGGAAGTCGACCGCGTCATCCGCATCTTCGCGAAGTACGTCTATCCGACGGTCGAGGGCGCGACGCTCACCCTCGTGGGTGACGGCCCGGAGCACGAGTCGCTCAAGGAGCTCGCGAAGGACCTCGGTGTCGACCACCGCACGTACTTCGTCGGTGAGCAGGGCCTGCAGCAGATGCCGGCCTGGTACCGCCACGCGGACCTCTTCGTGTACGCGTCGCTCTCCGAGACCTACGGTCAGGTCGTCAGCGAGGCACTTTGGTGCGGCCTTCCGGTCGTCGCGATGAATGACGGCATGGGCGTGGCCGGTCAGGTGACGGACGGCGAGGACGGGTTCCTCGTCGACCCGACGCGTGCCGACGCCGACGAGGAGTTCGGACATCACGTCGAGCTGCTCCTCACCAAGGAGGCGCTCCGGGCTCAGATGTCGGCCAAGGCCGTGAGCAACGCCCACGACCGCTCCGATCCGGAGGTCTGCGTTCAGCGATACCTCGAAGTCTTCGAGGTGGCCAAGGACCACGCGACCCGTCATCCGGCTCGTCCGTCCATCAAGAGCTACCGCAGCCTCGCTTCCTGGGCCGGCCTCCACGCTACGGTCGGTGCGATGGGCCTGATGCGCAAGCCGGTCGAGCTCAACCGCAACCACGCGGCCACCGGAAGCTGGACCTTCTCGCCGGCGACCTGAGCGTCAGCACGCGCCGCCGTCGAGTGACGCCGCGGGCCTGCGCCGTCGAGAGTGCGATCACTCGGCGGTCAGCAGCTCGACGTCGGCTTCGCTCGGAACTGTCGCCAGCGGTGGTGGCACCGTCGGCCGTCCGCGAAGCCGCGCGAAGAGGTTTCCGGCGTTTCGCTGTGCGTCCTCGAGGATGAGATAACTGCAGGGGACGATCAGCAGCATGATCATCGTCGCAGCCAGGACACCAAAGCCGAGCGACACCGCCATCGGCACGAGGAAGCGAGCTTGAACCGACGTCTCGAGGATCATCGGTGCGAGACCGAAGAACGTCGTGAGCGAGGTCAGCAGAATCGGACGAAACCTTCTGGCCGAGCCGGCGACGACGGCTTCCCAGAGCCCCATACCCTCTTCCCGGTAGCGGTTGATGGCGACGATGAGGATCAGCGAGTCGTTCACGACGACCCCGGACAGGGCGATCACGCCCATCATGCTCATCAGGCTGAGGCTCACCGTATCCCAGAGGAACCAACCCATGGCGACGTGCCCCCAGACCGCTCCGACCATGCCGAACGGGATCGCCGACATGACGAGGAGCGGCTGGCCGTAGCTTCGAAACACGATGGCGAGCGTCGAATACATGACGATCAGCGCGAGGAGGTAGCCTAGGCCGAGGGCGCCCATGGTCTCGGCTTGCCGCTCCTGCTCACCGCCGAGGCTGTAGGCGAGGCCTGGGATGTCGGCCAGCAGCTGAGGAAGCTCGCGCTCGCGAATCTTTGCGACGATTTCGTTGGCGTTGGCGTCTTCGCTCGCAACGTCCGCCGTGACGCTGATGTTTCGGCGCCCATCGGTTCGACGGATGACCGTATAGGCCTGGCCGCGATCGATGATCGCCGACTGAGATAGCGGCATCTCGCCGCCGCCCGGTGTCCGGATGACGAGCTCTTCCACGTTGTAGAGGGACTGGCGTTCTGCGAGCGGAAGGCGGACGTAGACGCGGACCTCGTCTCGGCCTCGCTGTTGGCGGACCGCCTCACTCCCGAAGAAGGCGGCACGAACCTGGCGGGCGAGCTCGAACTCCGTGAGGCCCCGAGCCTGCGCGGCCTCGGTCAGGCGGAAGTCTATCTGCTCCTTGCCTTTGGTGACGCCGCTGTCGATGTCGCTCAGGCCACTGTACGAAGTGATCTCCGCCGCGAGCCGCTCCGCGGCCGCTTCGAGCGTGAGTACGTCGTCGTGAATCAGCTGAATGTCGACTGGCTTTCCGGTCTGAACACCGACCTCGTAGGCGAAGGTCAGCGAGTCGATACCGGGAATCTCGCCGATCTCCTCACGCCAGCGCTGCACGAACTTCATCGTGTTGAGCTCGCGATCTTTCGGGTCCACTAGATACGCCATGACGGTCGCGTAGTGACTGCCTTCCGTCATCCCCGGTCCGTCTGGGCTTGCCTCGAGTGCCGTCATCGCGCCGACCTCCTCGTAGAGGCCGCGGGAGATCGTCTCGCCATCGTTCTTCTCCCGTTGTTCGTCCATGATCGACTGGGCAGTGCCCGCGATATGATCGGCGATGCGCTCGGTCTCCGACACGGGTGTTCCGACGGGCATCTTGAGGTGTGCGGTAATCAGGTCTCCTTCGACTTTGGGCAAGAAGGTGAAGGGAATTCGCCCGGCGACGTAGCCGATGGTTGCAAGGAGGATCGCGACGCCTGCGGCGATCGTGAAGTAGCGCCACCTGAGCGCTCTTTCGAGAATCGGCACGTAGGTGTGCGTGATGTGGTGCTGGAGGCGGTGCGGCATGTCGAGCTTGCCGATGACCCGCATCAACCAGAGGTAGGGCGAGAGCACCACGCGCAGCCAGTAGGGCATCGGATGCGAAAGGTGCGCCGGGAGAATGAGCAGCGACTCGATCAGAGAGATCATCAACACAGCGATGACGACGATTGGGATGACGCGGAAGAACTTCCCCATCACGCCCGGCACGGCGAGCATCGGCGCAAAGGCGAAGCAGCTCGTGAGGATCGCGAAGATCACCGGCTGTGCGACCTCCTTCGCGCCGCCGATCGCGGCCTCGAGACGACCCTTTCCATCGGTTCGCTGCTTGTAGACGGACTCGCCCACGACAATTGCATCATCAACGACCATGCCGAGCGTGATGATGAACGCGAAGAGCGAAATCATGTTGATCGATACGTCGGCAACCGGGAACAGCAGAAGCGAGCCGCAGAACGAGATCGGGATGCCGAGCGTCACCCAGAACGCGAGACGCCCTTCGAGAAACAAACCAAGGGTCAGCAGTACGAGGATCAGCCCGATTCGCGCGTTGTTGATCAGGAGGTCGAGTCGGCCCTCGTACATCTCTGCGGTGTCGAACCAGGTTGCGGCAAAGAGGCCCTGGGGCAGATCGTCGTGTAGCTTCTCGACGTATTCCTTGGCAGCCGCGGAGACGGTGAGTGGGGTCTCCGTGCCGACTCGGAACACGTTGATCATCACGGCTCGCTTGCCGTTGAAGGTCGCTTCCTTGTCGATCTCGCGGAAGCCGTCTCTGACCTTGCCGATGTCGCGGACGCGCACCTGTGAACCGTCCGCTTCGCTCTTCAGGAGGATGTCGCCGAACTCGGTCCCGCGATCGCGGCGTTCGGTCGTCCGGAGGAGGATCTCGCCGGAGTTGGTCTTCACTCCGCCGCCCGGCAGCTCGACCGAGGCCGCGCGGACACGGGCCGCGATCTCATCGAGCGTCAGTCCGTGTTTCCGAAGCTGCGCCTGGGGCACCTCGATGCTGATCTCGAGCGGACGGATGCCGGAGAGCTCGACGTAGGTGATCCGCGAATCACGAAGAAGCTCGCGTCGGCTGTTCTCTGCGACGGCGCGCAGCGTCGCCTCGTCGGTCTCGCCATAGATCACCAGCGAGATGACCTGTTGACGGTTGGACAAGAGACTGACCGTCGGCCGCTCGACGTCCTCGGGGAAC
This sequence comes from uncultured Myxococcales bacterium, assembly GCA_965365555.1. Taxonomy (GTDB): domain Bacteria; phylum Myxococcota_A; class Polyangia; order Polyangiales; family Houyiibacteriaceae; genus SG8-38. The sequence continues at coordinate 5,251 of CBDUCC010000127.1, forward strand.
GAGGTGATGCGATCGATCGCGCTCTTGACGTCGTTGAGCGCTCGGTCCTTGTCGGCGCCGAGGATCAGCTCGACATTGACGGTTCCGGCACCCTCCATTGCGGTTGACGTGACCTTCTTCACGCCATCGACACCGCGCACCGCTTCTTCCACTGCGAGGATGACCGCCTGCTCGACCTCAGCCGGGCTGGCACCCGGATAGGTGACCTGTGTCGAGACGACGTCCATCTCAACTTCGGGAAAGACCTCCTGCTTGATCCCGGAGGCGAGGGTGACCAGGCCGCCGACGATCAGCACGATCATCAGTACGTTGGACGCGACCGCGTTGTTCGCCATCCAGGCGATGGGGCCACCGGTCAGCTCTGGATCCTTCGAAGGCCGCTCTGTACTCATGGGGTCGCCTGCGCTGCGGGTTCGCTCGGTCCTTCCTCCAGGGGATCGAGCTCGGGGGTGCTGTCTGCGGTGCGCAGAAGCATGTTCGGAACGGGAATCGCAATGCGACTGGTGACGAGCCGCTCGCCCGCTCGAAGTCCGGCGGTGACCAGGACGGAATCGGGCTCGCTCCAGGCGATTTCCACGTCTCGAACCTCGAGGAGACCCTCGTCGTTCATCACATGCACCTGGTTTCCATTACGCAGGGCAAATCTCGGGACACGGACTGCATTCTCGATCGGTTGCGCCTCCGCGGCGACGTCGACGAAGGCGCCGAGAAGGAGGGGCAGTTCCTGGTCGTCGGCGAGCGGGTCTTCGATTCGAACGAGAACCCGCGCCATCGCACCGCCCGGATCCAGATCAGGAAGTTGGCGGATGACTTCGCCGCGGCGCTCGATGACCCCTTGCCCGACCCGCTGGGTCACGGTCGTAAGCGATCCCGGTGTGTCCCCGCGACGCGCCCGAATGGTGCGAAGGGCGGCGACGGGAACCGAAACCTGCACGTGGTACTCGTCCGTGCCCACGAGTCGCGCCACCGTCATCTGCGAGTTGATGAGCTGTCCCACGTCGACGTTCTCCGACACGACCATGGCGTTGAAGGGCGCTCTGAGGGTGGCGCGTTTCAGGTCGAGCTCCGCCTTCTTGAGAGCGCTTTCGGCGGCCTTGAGTTGCAGTTTGGTCGCCTCGAGCTGGGGTTCACGCTGGGCGAGGGCCCTCTGCTCATCGGTGGCGTCCGTTTCGCCGAAGCTGTTCCACTCGCGTTTCGCAACCTCGCCCCGGCGCTTCTCGAGAGTGTAGTCCAGGCGCGCCTGCCGCACTTGCGAGCGGAATGACTCGACGGCGAGTTGGTAGTCCCGTGGGTCGATCTTGAGGATGGGCTCGTCCTTGTCGAACCGCCCGCCGGCGACCAGCTCGTCGCTCTGCCAGACCACGCGCCCGGCGACCTCGGGTTGGAGCATGATCTCCATGGCCGGCACGACGGTGCCCTTGGCATGAAGCTCGACCGCGTGGCGGCTCGACTCGACGGGCACCACCTCGACCAGAGTGCCTTCCATCGGCTTGTTGGCGCGCGGCGGCTCCTCCTTGGTTGCGACGAGCACGATCGCGATCGCGATCGACGCGACGATGACTGCCACCGAAAGCCCCCACTTGAGGCGACGCTCGCTCCGTTTACTCATCTTCGGGCTCCCCAAAATCCTCGGGCCAGGCGCCTCCAAGGGCTCGATAGAGTTGAACGCGATAGGAGACCAGTTGTCGTCGCGCCGCCACGAGCTGAAGCTCGGACACCTGGCGAGTCGCAAGGGCGGTGAGCACGGGAAGAAAGTCGCTCAGGCCGGCTCGGTAACGATCCCGCGTCGCCTCGAGGGTGACGTTGGCGAGGCGGAACTCGTCTTCGAGGTACTGGATGCGAAGTCGCTCTTGGCGTTCGAGGACGAGGGTGCTCTCGACTTCGAACAACGCCGTCAGAATCGCCTCCGCGTATTGCTCGAGCAACTGGTCACTGACCGCTCGCTGGGCCTTGATTGCCGACACACCCTGTATTCCGTCGAAGAGCGGGACCGAGAAGCGGCCGCCTGCCGTCCATTGGAGGCCGGAGTTGCGGCTCTCGGGGAATAGATTGACCACTTCCGAGTTGATCCAGGTGTACCCCGGCGTGAAATCGAGCGTGATCTGCGGAAGCCGAGCACCGACCGCAGCTGCGAGTCGGCGATCTTCGGCTTCTACTCGTTTCTGAACAGCGCGAACGTCGGGCCGTGCTTGGACTAGCGTCGCTGGTACCTGGACATCGGGGGTGGGTCCAATCTCGGGAAGCACTTTTCCGTCGACCGGGAAGGGACGGCCCGGAGCTTCACCGAGCAGAATCGACAGGCGCTGGTCGGTCAGGTCGGTTTGCGCCTCGGAAAGAGCGAGCAAAGCGCGCTGACCTGCGACTCGTTGGCGCTGCTGATGCACGTCGACCGCGGAGTTCAAGCCTTCGCGGTAGCGAAGCTCGACCAACTCGAGAAAACGCAGGTCGGTCTCGAGTTGCTCGGAGACGACTTCCACCTCGATGCGAGCGTTGATCGAGTCGAACCAGGCTTCGGCGACCTCGGCCGAAATCGAGATGGCGAGTGCCTCCTGGTCGAGGCGAGCCGCTTCGGCGTCGAGCTTCGCGCCCTGGTGCTCCCGCGCGTATCGGGCAAACAAGTCGACCTCGTACGAGACCGGGATGGAGCCCGTGGCCTGCTGCTGGCGGACCTCACCGATTGCAGAAAGGGTTCGCCCGATCGAGTAGTCGCCCGCGAGCCCCACCTGCGGCATGCGCGCCGCGCGCACCTGATTGGCGACGTAGCGGGCCTGTCTCACGCGGGCCCATCCGGTGCGTATGGACTGGTTCCGGCGCAGTGCCTCGTCGATGAGTGCGGCCAGCGTCGGGTCCTGCATCTGGCGCCACCAACGAACGTCGCGAATCTGCTCGGGTTGCTTGGGCTCGGCGACTGGAGGGGGAGGGACCTCCTTTCCCTCCGAGTACGTCGGCGGCACTTCGATGTTCGGCTCGATGTCTGTTGTCTTTCGGTAGTTGCACCCAACCACCGTGATCAACAGAAGCAGAATTTGAACCTTCCCTCGCATCACGAAGCTTCTCCACGTTCTAGTGCTCTCACCACGCTGTCGATGTGTAGGGGCACGAGTTGTTCCAAATCCACCGGAGCCGGCACACGCTGCGCCATCGCTTCCCGGTTGAGGCCGACGAGCACCACACCGAGGAAGCTCGTCCAAACCTGAATCGCCTGGGGGAAGACATCGATGTCTTCGCGAATGCTGCCGTCCGTCTGACCGCGCTCGAGCGACGAGGCGACGAGTGCCAGCATGTGGCCGACCCGACCGCGGTAGGTCTGGAAGGACTCGGTCGAATCGTCCATCCGCTCACCGGCGCTGAGCCAGGCGAGGGCGAAGCGGAAGTGGTGAGGGTGGTCCTGGGTGAAGTCGTAGTAGGCGTGAAGAAGCGCGCGAACCGCGTCGAGGCCGGACTCCGCATCGCTGAGCGCTTGGTTTAGGAAAGGCAGGAAGCTGTCGATCAGCCGAGTGGCGACCGCCGCACAGAGCGCGTCCTTGTTCTCGAAGTAGAGGTAGATGGTGCCCTTGCTGAGCTCCACGACATCGGCGACCGCATCCATTCGGAGGCCGTGATACCCCTCCGAAGCGATCAGCTCCTGCGCCGCGTCGAGAATCGCCTCTCGCCGTGCCGTTCGCTCCCGCTCTCTTCGCGCTGCGACTGCCAAACCTGCTTGCCCCTGATTCGCTGACCGTCGGTCAGTGAATGACTACTGGTTAGCAAACCTAGGGCCGGCTGTCCCGAGGGCCAGCAAGAAACTCAGCTTGGTGCAGGCTTTTCCCGCCCATTCGCTATCTCGGGCCGCAGCTCCGCCGGGGCAACTGGCCGTGCGGCCAGTTGAGAACCCCGCATCTTGGAAAGAATTCGCGTTTAGGTACACAACGCGTCGAGTTTATTGGTGTTTTGGAGGGGGTGCGTGTCCCCGTGGTGGGCGGGACAGGGTTCGAACCTGCGACATCCGGCTTGTAAGGCCAGCGCTC